>JAIVHA010000284.1 GCA_020201295.1 Lysobacteraceae bacterium
ATCGGCATCGGGCGGCAGGCCCAGGTCCAGGGTCATTACGGGCGGATGGTGCCGCTCCAGTTCCACGAGGGCCGCCTCGCGGTCGCCGGCGATAATGACTTCGAAGCCTTCAAAACACCACTTTAGCTGCGTCTGGAGACCGGGATCGTCCTCAACAACTAGCAGTTTCTTTGTATTTATTGTCATTCGGGTCCCTACTACCTTGCTCCCCAGCCCCCAACTTTACGGGATTTTTCAATTCTTCGCTAATGGGCACGCTCATCCGGAAGGTGGTGCCCTCCCCGAGCCGGCTGAACACCTCCACCTCGCCGCCCAGGCCGCGGATGAATTCGCGCGTCTCGTAGGCGCCTATGCCCATGCCCGAGGCCCCCTTGGTGCTGACGAAGGGCCGGAACAGCTGCTCCTGGATGAAGGCCTGGTCCATGCCGGCGCCGGTATCCTGCACCTCCACCACGGCGCGGTCGTTCTGCTTGAACAGGCGCACCATGAGCCGGCCGTCGTCGGGGGTGGCATCCTGGGCATTGCGGATCACATGGCCCACCACGGCGCCGAAACGGTCCAGGTTGCAGCGTACCCGCAGGCCGGTGGCCTGGCAGTCCAGCCTCGGCGCCGGCAGTCCGGAGGACATGGTCTGGCACACATCCAGCAGCATCTCGGACACATCCACGTCGCGGGTCTCCCCGGCCTTGGAGCCGCCGCTGCGGATATGGGCCAGCAGGCGGCCCATCTTGTCCACGGAGTTCTCCACGGTGGTGACGGCATCCTCCATGAACTGGGGATTGTGCTTGTGTTTGGCGGCATTGGTCACCACCAGGGAAAGCTGGGCAATCAGGTTCTTGAGGTCATGCATCACGTAGGCGGACAACTGGCTGCAGGCCTCGAACTGCTTGGCGTCGGCCAGCGCCTTGGACGCGTCCAGCTGCGCCAGGTGGGCGGCGGCCTGCTGACCGACAGTACGCAGCAGGTCGTAGTCCTCCCAGTTGAACTGGCGCGCCACGGGGGAGTGGCTCAGCAGCACGAAGCCGGTCAGGCGTTCATGCAACAGCAGCGGCACGATCACCCAGGCCTCGGGGATACGAGCGATGACCGCCGGCACCTGCAGATCGCCATAATGTTCGCGGTCCTGCTCGAACTCCTCCAGGTTGACGACCCACTGCTCCTGCTCCAGGAAACGGGGGAAATCACTGTCCGCCGGCAGGTTGCCGTCCTCCACCGGGCTCATGCACCAACCCGCCATGCACTCGTAGCGATCCGGGTCGCGACGCAGCCAGAGCAGGCCGCCGGGGCTGTCGAGGATGTTGGCCATGGCCTGGATGGCACGCTCGCGCAGGCCGTCACCGGCCTCCCCGGTGGACAGGGTGTGGATGAAGCGCAGCCACTCGTCGCGGTATTCGTACTTGAAGTGGAAAAAATGCTTGCTGATGATCACCCGCAGCCGGGCGCGCAGCTGGCCGGAGAACAGCAGCACCGCCAGCAACAGCAGGGCCGCGAACAGGAAGATCACCTGGGCGACCGCCCCCCAGCTGCCGCCATAGCTGCGCACGAAATAGCCGCCCACGCCCATGGCCAGCAGGTAGGTGCCGGTACCCAGCAGGGCCACGGTATGGAACACCGCCCGCCGCGACACATGCACCTCCAGGGACCAGTGGGGGTCGCGCATCATGGCGACGGCGATCACCGGCACCACCAGGGCATTGACGATGCCGCGCGCCTGGAAGGCGGCGCCGTCGACGCGCTGGAACAGCAGGGCATCGGAGTACATATAGAAATCGTAGACGAACAGGCCGCCCACCCCCACGCACAGGTATTTCACGGCACGGCGGGATTCGGGGCGCACATTGCGGATCAGCTGTTCTACCAGGATCAGGCCGAACACCGC
>JAIVHA010000125.1 GCA_020201295.1 Lysobacteraceae bacterium
CTGCGCTATCTCTATGTGCAGCACCAGTGGCGCCGCCAGGTGGAGGCCGAGGCCCTGGCGCGCCTGCAGGCCCTGCAGGCGCGCATTCGGCCCCATTTTCTGTTCAACAGCCTCAACACCATCGCCGCCCTCACCCGCAGCCGCCCGGCGGTGGCCGAGGAAGCGGTGCAGGACCTGGCCGATCTGTTTCGCGCCACCCTCGGCGATGCCCGCGATCGAGTCAGCCTCGCCGAGGAGATCGCCATCACCCGCCAGTATGTGCAGCTGGAGGTCCTGCGTCTGGGCGAGCGCCTGGACGTGGACTGGGAGCTGATCGATCTGCCCGAGCACCTGCAGGTACCTTCCCTGATGCTGCAACCGCTGGTGGAGAACGCCATCTACCATGGCATCGAGCCCCTGGCCGAGGGCGGCGTGATCCGGGTATGGGCGCGCGCCGATGAGCACCAGGTGATCATCCGGGTGAGCAATCCCACCGCGGGCGAACGCAGCGGCAAGGGGCACGATGGCAATCGCATCGCCCAGGACAACATCCGCCAGCGCCTGGCCCTGGCCTACGGGGAGCGGGGCAGCCTGCGGGCGGGGCAGAAGGGCGATCGTTACGAGGTGGAGCTGCGCCTGCCGCGTGAGGTGGCCCGATGAGGTGTGTCATCGTCGATGATGAGGCGCTGGCGCGGGAACGGTTGCGCTCCCTGGTGGAGGAGGTGGCGGGTCTGGAGGTCTGCGGCGAGGCGGCCAACGGTCGCGATGCCCTGCTGCAGTGTGAGGCCCTGCGGCCGGACCTGGTGTTCCTGGATATTCGCATGCCGGTCATGGATGGCCTGGAGGCGGCGCGCCACCTGGCCAGCGCGGAACGGCCGCCGGCGGTGATCTTCACGACCGCGTACGGGGAGCATGCCCTGGAGGCCTTCGAGACCCATGCCCTCGATTACCTGCTGAAGCCGGTGCGCCGCGAACGCCTGGTGCAGGCCCTGGGGCGGGTGCGGCGCATGACCCAGGGGTCGTCCGTGGCCCCCGCCGGGTTGCCGGAATCGC
The DNA here is from genome assembly GCA_020201295.1 of Lysobacteraceae bacterium. GTDB lineage: Bacteria > Pseudomonadota > Gammaproteobacteria > DSM-19610 > DSM-19610 > JAIVHA01. The sequence continues at coordinate 1,033 of JAIVHA010000125.1, forward strand.
AGGTGCGCTCCCATATCTGTGCCCGGGTGCGCGGTGCCCTCCAGGTGATGCCCGTGGCGGGCATCCGTTATTTCCAGGCCGACAGCAAGTACGTCATCGCCCGGGACGCGGACCAGTCGCTGCTGATAGAAGACCCCCTCAAGGCGTTGGAGGAGGAATTTGCCGACCGTTTCCTGCGCATCCACCGCAATGCCCTGGTGGCGAGTGCCTACGTGAAGGCGCTGGAGAAGGATGCCGAGGGACGCTGCCTGGTGGTGCTGGAGGGGGTGGAGGAGAAGCTGGAGGTCAGCCGGCGTCATGCGCCGGAGCTGCGTCGCTGGCTGCGGACCGGCTGAGGGTAGTACTATCCCAATTTGATGCTGCCGGATACCCGTTCACACCGCATGCGGACGCCTGACAGCCTCGATGGCCACGCAAGCACACGGAATTACACGGAAAAACCGTATCCATGTGTTTTCGTTCCGTGTTTTCCGTGTGCTTGCGTGGCCATAACAATAGGTCAATTTCAGATTGAAGGAGTAGTAGGTCCGCACCCTGTAGGAGCGGCCTCTGGCCGCGAACGGGTTTGGCGCGGTGAGGATTCGCGGCCAGAGGCCGCTCCTACAGGGGGGCGATCCGGCCCGCGGCCTGGGCGTGGCGGGGCTGTGCCAGCTTGCGGCGCGCCTCCTGGATGGCCGCATCGAGGTAGCCACCGTACATCTCCACCGTATTGATGCCCACCAGGCGCGGGGCCAGCTCATTGCCCTGGGCGTCCACGAACAGCACGGTCGGCGTCACATGGACCTGGTAACGGCTGGACAGGGCGGAGGGGGTGCGGCGCTGGCCGTCGAAGTCGCGGATCGGCAG
>JAIVHA010000165.1 GCA_020201295.1 Lysobacteraceae bacterium
GGGAAAATACAGCGCCAGGCCCTGGTCGAGGGCGCGGTCTTCGGCATCGGTGAAGGTATGCAGTGTGGCCAGGCGCGGTGCCGGCAGGCGGCCCAGCAACCGCTCTGCAAGTTCGGGCACGCCCGCGCCCGAGACGCGAATGACACCCACGCCCCCACGCCCGGGGGGCGTGGCAATGGCGGCGATGGTGTCGCTCATGAAGAGGTCAGGACTTGGCGCCGGCCTCGATGCGCCGGGTGATGACCCACTGCTGGGCGATGGACAGGGTGTTGTTGACCACCCAGTAGAGCACCAGCCCCGACGGGAAGAAGGCGAAGAACACCGTGAACACCACGGGCAGGATCATCATCACCTTGGCCTGGATGGGATCCAGGGGCGCGGGATTGAGTTTCTGCTGGATGATCATGGTGGCGCCCATGATCAGCGGCAGCACGAAATAGGGATCACGGGTGGACAGGTCGGTGAGCCAGAAGATGAAGTCCGCCTGGCGCAGCTCGACGCTCTCCAACAGCACCCAGTAGAGGGCGATGAACACCGGGATCTGCACCAGGATGGGCAGGCAGCCGCCCAGCGGGTTGATCTTTTCGGTCTTGTACATCTCCATCATGGCCTGGTTGAGGCGCTGCTTGTCGTCGCCGTAGCGCTCCTTGAGCGTCTTCAAGCGTGGCGCCAGCTTGCGCATATTGGCCATGGACTTGTAGCTGGTCTCGGACAACTTGTAGAACACCAGCTTGATGAGCAGGGTGAGCAGCACGATGGCCCAGCCCCAGTTGCCCACCACGGCATGGATCCATTTCAGCATCCAGAACAACGGCTGCGCCAGCACCGTGAGGAAACCGTAGTCCACGGTCAGTTCCAGGCCGGGGGCGACTTCCTTCATCTCGTCCTGCAGCTTGGGACCGGCATACAGGGTGCTGGCGAAGGTGACGGTCTCACCCGGCTGCGCGGTGCGCGGCTGCAGGTCGACCATGCCCAGCACGTAGCGTGTATTGCCCAGCACCATGCTGTAGTAGTCGGCGGGCATGTCGCTGGCGGGCACCCACGCGCCGAGGAAATAGTGCTGGATCATGGCCGCCCAGCCACCGCTGATCTGGCGCTGCAGGCTCTGGTTCATCATGTCGCTGAAGGTGATCTTTTCGTATTTCTCCTCCGGGCTGTAGATGACGCCGCCCATATAGGTGTAGATGAAGGCGGACTGGCCGGCCTCCGCCACCTGGGTACGCTGCAGCTGGCGATATTCGCGTCCGCTCCAGGGTTGCGCACTGCCGTTCTCGACGCGGTGTTCCACGCGGATGTCGAACTCGCCGCGCGTCAGGATGTAGGTCTTGGTGACACGCACACCTTCCGGACTGGTCCAGTGCAGGGGCACGCGCAGTTCATCGCTGCCGGGCGCCAGTTCGTAGTGGTCCTGCTCGGCGCGGTATTCCACGTGGTGGGTGGGCTCGGGACCCTCGGCGCTGCGTAGGCCGGACTGGGCCACGAACAGGTTGGGCAGGCTGTCGTTCATGAGCGGCATGGGCTCGGCATCGGGCTCGGTGGACACCGGGTAGGTGGGCAGGAGCAGCTTGCGCACGTCGCCGCCGCGGGTGCTGATCTCCAGGTCCAGCACATCGGTCACCACCCGTACCGGCACGCCCGGCTTGAGCAGGCCACCATCTTCCAGCGGGCTGGCGGCCGGGGTATCGGTGGCGTCCAGGGGACGCAGTTCCGGGAGTTCCTGTTCGGCATCCGCCGGGGTACCGGGCGTGCTGGCACTTTCCACGGCCGTCGGGGCCTGGCCATAGTCCTCCATCCAGGCCTGCCACATGAGCAGCACCACGAAGGAAAGGGCAATGAACAGGATCAGGCGCTGATTATCCATGGGACTGGTGCGACTCCTTGGGGGGTACGGGATCAACGCCGCCGGCATGCCAGGGGTGGCAACGGCCGAGGCGGCGCAGGGTCAACCAGCTGCCACGCAGGGCGCCGTGGGTGTGTACGGCTTCCTGGGCGTAATGGGAGCAGCTGGGATAGAAACGGCAATGATTGCCCAGCCAGGGGCTGAACAGGTAGCGGTAACCTTGGATGAGCAGAATCAGGATTCGACGCATGTGCGTTGTAACCGGGTCCAGTGTTTGGCCAGGGCCGCCTGCAGCGCGCTGCGGCTCTGCGCGGCCACGCCGGGGCGTGCGATCACCACCAGGTCCCAGGCATTCAGCTCGTCCTGGTGGTGGCGGAAACTCTCCCGGATGATGCGTTTCACCCGGTTGCGGCCCACCGCGGTCTTCTCCGCCTTGCGCGAGATAGCCAACCCCAGGCGGGCATGGCCGAGACCGTTGCCCAGGGCCAGTACCGTCAGCCAGCGGTCGCTGGACTTGCACTGGCTGTTCTGAAAGACCCTGCGGTACTCGCCTGCGCTGGTGACACGGGCCGTGCGGGGAAAAGCCTGGCTGTTCCCCACCGGGCGTGGATCGATCAGGGGGTCAGGCGGGCGCGGCCCTTGGCGCGACGGGCCTTGATGATCTTGCGACCATTCTTGGTTGCCATGCGGGCACGAAAACCGTGGGTACGGGCGCGCTTGATGACGCTGGGCTGGAATGTTCTCTGCATGACCTTGGCTTCCGAATGATAAGGCGAATACCCGCTCGCAATGCGGGCAGGGAAAAGCGCGAAGAGTACTGGTTTTCCTGCCCCTTGGCAACTGCAAAGGGACAGGAGAAAACTTGTGGCGGGATGTGGATAAGTGGCGCGCGGGGGGGTAGACTGCGGCCTTCAACCCCCCCCTGAACCGGCAGCATCGAGGTGTGATGAGTGGACGGCTCGCTCTGGCAAAAGTGTTTGAATCGACTGGAAAATGAACTGCCCGAGCAGCAGTTCAACACCTGGATTCGACCCTTGCACGCCATCGAGGAAGGGGGTGCCCTGCGACTGCTGGCGCCGAACCGTTTCGTGCTCGATTGGGTACGCGATCACTACATCGATTCCATCAGCGCCACGGTCACCGGCATGGGCGATCCCGCCGCGCCACGGGTGCAACTGGAGATCGGCACCTGCAAGCCCAAGTCCGTGCCGGCCACCATGGCGGCCGTCAGCGCGCCACGCCCCCCGGCCGCCCCGGACAGCGGCGCCCGCCCGAACGCCAACCACAACCTCAACCCGGCCCACACCTTCTCCCTGTTCGTGGAAGGCAAGTCCAACCAGCTGGCCTGCGCCGCCTCGCGCCAGGTGGCGGAGAACCCGGGCGATGCCTACAACCCGCTGTTCATCTACGGCGGCGTGGGCCTGGGCAAGACCCACCTGATGCACGCCATCGGCAACCTGATCCTGGAGGGCAACCCCTCCGCCAAGGTGGTGTACCTGCATTCGGAGCGCTTCGTCGCCGACATGGTGAAGGCCCTGCAGCACAACGCCATCAACGAATTCAAGCGCCATTACCGTTCCGTGGACGCCCTGCTCATCGATGACATCCAGTTCTTCGCCGGCAAGGAACGTTCCCAGGAAGAGTTCTTCCACACCTTCAACGCCCTGCTGGAAGGCCAGCAGCAAGTGATCCTCACCTGCGACCGCTACCCCAAGGAGGTGCAGGGCCTGGAGGAGCGACTGCAGTCGCGCTTCGGCTGGGGCCTGACGGTGGCCATCGAGCCGCCGGAACTGGAGACGCGTGTCGCCATCATCCTCAGCAAGGCGGAACAGGCCCAGGTGGACATGCCCCACGACGTGGCCTTCTTCATCGCCAAGCGCATCGCCTCCAATATCCGCGAGCTGGAAGGTGCCCTGCGCCGCGTCATCGCCAGTGCGCGCTTCACCGGCCGGCCCATCACCCTGGAGTTCACCAAGGAGGCCCTGCGCGACCTGCTCGCCCTGCAGGACAAACTGGTGTCCATCGAGAATATCCAGAAGACGGTGGCCGAGTACTACAAGATCCGCGTCGCCGACCTGCTGTCGGCACGCCGCACCCGCTCCATCACCCGGCCGCGCCAGCTGGCCATGGCCCTGGCCAAGGAACTGACCCGCCACAGCCTGCCGGAGATCGGCAATGCCTTCGGGGGTCGCGACCACACCACGGTGCTGCATGCCTGCCGCAAGATCGTGGAATTGAAGGAAAGTGATGCCCGCATGCAGGAGGATTTCAACAACCTGTTGAGAAGCCTGAGCACATGATGGGGACAAGCTGTGGATAAATATCGGGCGCAGGCTTATACCACTTTATCCACAGGACGCGCACAGCTTGACCGATACCTTATGCGCCTGGTTATGATTCGTATAATATATTGAAATTAAAGGAAAAATAACGGTTATCCCCAGCTTGGCCCGGGGCTAGTAGTTGTAACAACCAAAAGAAACTTTAAAGAACAAACATCAATAATTTTTATTTTCTTTCACACATGAACCACGACGGATCGCCATGAAATTCCAGATTCAACGCGAAACACTTCTCAAACCCTTGCAGCAGGTCATTGGGGTGGTGGAACGACGCCAGACCCTGCCGGTATTGGGCAACGTGCTGGTCAATGCCGGCGCCACGGGTCTCGAACTCACCGCCACCGACCTGGAGGTGGAACTGCAGGCCCGGGTAGCCCTGGAGGTGGAGGAACCCGGCGAGATCACCATCCCGGCGCGCAAGCTGTTCGACATCTGCCGGACTCTTCCCGAGGGAGTGAACATGAGCATCTCCCTCAAGGACGATCGCATCCTGGTGCAGGGTGGCCGTAGCCGCTTCACCCTCGCCACCCTGCCCGCCTCCGAGTTTCCCCTGGTGGAGCCCATGGCCGGCTCACGCCAGTTTGCCGTGGCGCAGCGGGATTTCCGCGAACTCATCGAGCGCACTCATTTTTCCATGGCCCAGCAGGATGTCCGCTATTACCTGAATGGCCTGATGCTGGAACTGAACCCCGACTCCGTGCGGGCCGTGGCCACCGACGGTCACCGCCTGGCCCTGAGCGACATGGTCGCCAGCGTGGACGGCGCCGAGGGACAGCAGGTAATCGTACCCCGCAAAGGTATCCAGGAACTGGTGCGACTGCTGGATGACAGCGATGTACAGGCCCAGGTGGAGATCGGCAGCAATCACATCCGCGTCTCCACCCCGGAATTGCGCTTCACCTCCAAGCTCATCGACGGCCGTTTCCCCGACTACCAGCGGGTGGTGCCCAAAGGGGGCGACAAGACGGTGCTGGCCGACCGCGAGTCCCTGCGTCAGGCCCTGACCCGCACCTCCATCCTGTCCAACGAGAAATACCGGGGTATCCGCCTGAACCTGGATCCCGATGTGCTGCGGATCCAGGCCCATAATCCGGAGCAGGAACAGGCCGACGAGGAACTGGAAGTGGAATACCAGGGCGCGGCCCTGGAGATCGGCTTCAATGTAACCTACCTGCTCGATGCCCTGGCGGCCCTGCACACCGGCCAGGTGGAACTGATCCTCAGCGACTCCAACAGCAGCTGCCTGATCCAGGAACCCGGCACGACCCGCTGCCAGTATGTGGTCATGCCGATGCGGTTGTAGGATGTCTTGTTTTTCTGGCCACGGAAGAACCCGGAAAGATCATTAATCAGATTCGCATGAGTGTGTGATGCCTGTTGTAGGAGCGACTGTAGGAGCGACGCCAGTCGCGATAGTGTGCCCAGCCATCGCGACTCGCGTCGCTCCTGCAGGTTTCCAAGCAGACATGATTGTATTTTTCCGTGTTCTTCCGGGTAGATTCCGTGGCCATAATTTCCCCCTACTCGCCCATGACGAATGATCCCCGGGCATGACCCTCTCCCGCCTCGACATCCAGGATTTCCGCAACCTGGCTTCGGCGCGCCTGGATTTCTCCCCTCGCTGCAACCTCATCACCGGCGATAACGCGGCCGGCAAGACCAGCCTGTTGGAGGCTATCCACGTGCTGGCCCGGCTGCGTTCCTTTCGTACCCAGCGCCTGGAGACCCTGATCCGCGAGGGTGCCGAGGCCTTCCAGTTGGTGGCCCGGCTGGAGGAGAGTTACGGATCTGGGATGCGCCTCTGCTGGCATCCGGTGGCCGCATCCACGAAATGCGTTGTACCTATATAAAGGAGTTGGAGCCCCTGTTCGCCCGTCAGGCGGAACGGATTCTGGGCCTGACACCCTTGGGCCTGCGCTACGCCCCAGGGTGGGCCCAGCGGCTGGAGTACCCGGCGGCCCTGGCGGAGGCCCTGGGTCGGGACCGCGAACAGGGCCAGACCCGGGTCGGTCCGCACCGGGCCGACCTGCAATTCCTGCAAGGTGACCAGGATGTTCGCGACCGCCTGTCCCGGGGTCAGCAGAAGCAATTGCTGATCGCCCTGCTGTTGGCCCAGGCGGAGCTGCTGCTGCGGCGGCGGGATCAAACCTGCCAGTTCCTGGTGGACGATCTTCCGGCGGAGCTGGATGCCGAGCACCAGGCCCGGGTACTGACGCAATTACGCGAGCTGGGGTCACAGGTCTTCATTACCGCCATCGATGCCGCGGCCCTGGACTTGCGTGATTGGCCGGAACCGGCACGGTTTCACGTGGAACACGGTGTGGTGCGGGAAGTGGTATAATGCCCCTTTTGATGGCCACGGAAGCACACGGAACTACACGGAAAAATACAATTATGTCGGTCAGGATATCTGTAGGAGCGACGCCAGTCGCGATAGATGGTTTGGCCCAGCCATCGCGACTGGCGTCGCTCCTACAGTCGCTCCTACAACAGGCATCACACACTCATGCGAGCCTGATTAATAATCTTTCCGTGTAGTTCCGTGTGCTTCCGTGGCCAATAACGATTTTTATCGGGTGGACAGGCGATGAGCTACGATTCCTCGAATATCAAGGTATTGAAGGGGCTGGACGCGGTGCGCAAGCGTCCGGGCATGTACATCGGTGATACCGATGACGGTACCGGCCTGCACCACATGGTGTTCGAGGTGGTGGATAACTCCATCGACGAGGCCCTGGCCAATTACTGCTCGGAAATCTCCGTCATCATCCATGCGGACGGGTCTGTCTCGGTGAAGGACGATGGCCGCGGTATCCCCGTGGACATCCATCCGGAGGAGGGCCGTTCCGCCGCCGAGGTCATCATGACCGTGCTGCACGCGGGCGGGAAGTTCGACGACAATTCCTACAAGGTATCCGGCGGCCTGCACGGCGTGGGCGTGTCCGTGGTCAATGCGCTATCGGAACGGCTGCAGCTCACCATCTGCCGCGACGGCAAGGAGTACAGCCAGGAATACCGCATGGGTGAGCCCCAGGCGCCGCTGGCGGTCACCGGCACGGCGGAGGGCTCCGGCACCGAGATCCGCTTCCTGCCCAGTTCCAAAATCTTCGGTGGCGACCGCGAATTCCACTATGACATCCTCACCAAGCGCCTGCGCGAGCTGTCCTTCCTGAATTCTGGGGTGCGCATCAAGATTACAGACGAGCGTAATGACAAGCAGGATATCTTTGAATATCAAGGCGGTATCCGCTCATTCGTGGAGCATCTGAACCGCAACAAGACCCCGCTGCACCCCCAGGTGTTCTACATGGTCACCCAGAAGGACGGCATCGGGGTCGAGCTGGCCATGCAGTGGAACGACTCCTACCAGGAAAACATCTTCTGCTTTACCAACAACATCCCCCAGCGGGATGGCGGTGGGCACCACCGGTGACGATGCCCGCGAGGGCCTGACGGCGGTATTGTCGGTGAAGGTGCCGGACCCCAAGTTTTCCTCCCAGACCAAGGACAAGCTGGTGTCCTCGGAGGTGAAGGCTACGGTGGAATCCACGGTGGCGGAAAACCTGTCCAACTACCTGCTCGAAAACCCCAGTGATGCCAAGGCCATCACCGTCAAGATCATCGAAGCGGCACGGGCTCGCGAGGCGGCCCGTAAGGCGCGCGAAATGACCCGCCGCAAGGGTGCCCTGGACATCGCCGGTCTGCCCGGCAAGCTGGCCGACTGCCAGGAGCGCGATCCCTCGCTGTCCGAACTCTACCTGGTGGAGGGTGACTCCGCCGGCGGCTCCGCCAAGCAGGGCCGCGACCGTCGCACCCAGGCCATCCTGCCCCTCAAGGGCAAGATCCTCAATGTGGAAAAGGCCCGCTTCGACAAGATGCTGTCTTCCGCCGAGGTGGGCACCCTGATCACGGCCCTGGGTTGTGGCATCGGCCGCGAGGAATTCAATATCGACAAGCTGCGCTACCATCGCATCATCATCATGACCGACGCCGATGTGGACGGCTCCCACATCCGCACCCTGTTGCTGACCTTCTTCTACCGCCAGATGCCGGCGCTGATCGAGGCCGGCTACATCTATATAGCCCAGCCGCCGCTCTACAAGGCGAAAAAAGGCAAGCAGGAACAGTATGTGAAGGATGATGCCGCACTCCAGGCCTACCTGCTGTCGGCGGCCCTGGACAAGGCCGTGCTGTACCTGAACCCTGAATCCCCCCTCTCCGGCCCCGGCCTGGAGACCCTGGCCCACCAGTACATGGGAGTGGCCGCCGCCATCCAGCGCATGGCGCGGCGCTACCACCACCAGGTCATGGAGAAGATGGTGTTCATGACGGCGCTCACCGAGGTACAGCTCGGCGACCAGGTCACCATGACCGGCTGGGTGCAGGAACTGGAACAGCGCGTCAACGCCGACCAGCCGCCGGGCCAGCGCCTGGAGCTGGAACTGGCCTTCCGCGAGGGCGAAGGCGAACGCGGCTTCGTGATCCACATTCGTCGCCGCACCCACGGCATCGTGGCCGCCGAACAGCAACTGCCCAGCGAATTCTTCGCCAGCGGCGACTACCAGCGCATGCTGGCACTCGGCAGCGAGCTGGAAGGCATGCTGGGCGAAGGCGCCTTCGTGCAGCGCGGCGAACGCAGCCAGCCCATCAACAGCCTCAAGCAGGCCATCGACTGGCTGTTCGAGGAGGCCAAGCGCGGCCAGCACATCCAGCGCTACAAGGGCCTGGGCGAAATGAACCCGGACCAGCTCTGGGAGACCACCATGAACCCGGAGTCCCGCCGCATGCTGCAGGTGCAGATCGAGGACGCGGTGGCCGCCGACGAGATCTTCACCACCCTGATGGGCGACCACGTGGAACCGCGCCGTGAGTTCATCGAGCGCAATGCGCTGGCGGTGGCCAACCTGGACGTCTAGCTCACCGGCCGTCCCCCGAGGCCAGGGATCCCTGGCCAGGACCACCATTCGTCGGCCCTGGCTGGCCGTTCGTCCAAAAGCCCTTGGGTTTTCTCCCTGCCGGCTGCTATTACGGTAGCCATGAAAAACCGTAAAACCAAAATCACCGGGTTCACCCTCATCGAGCTGATGGTCACCATCAGCATCGCGGCCATCCTGCTGGCCATCGGCGTGCCCAGCTTCCAGGCCATCATCGAGAACAACCGCCTGGCCACCCAGTCCAATGAATTGATCACGGCCGTGAACCTGGCGCGCAGCGAGGCGATCAAGCGGTCATGCGATATCACCATCGATCCTGGTGCTAACGGTTATGTGCAAGGGTGGACTGTCAGCACAGATACAACATCTGGGCCTGGACGATCACCATGCCCGGCCGCAGAAACAGTAAGGGTGTTCGATGGATTCAATGGACTGAAAATCAGAGACGAAGATGATACAAACACCGTGTTCGCTACTTCTATTACGTTTAATAGCAGAGGCCAAAAATTCCCTCTTGCTGGAACAGAGACAAGAATCCTTTTGCAACCAGAAAATTGTGCCACTGGTTCGATTGACCGCGCGCGCGCCATAAGGATCAGTAACACAGGACGAGCGAGTGTCGTCAGGAGAGATTGTGCATGAAGGCGACCTTCAAACTAAGGCGGAAAATGGAAAATCCTACTCAGACACGGCAGAAATGTCAGGGCTTTTCCCTGATGGAGGTGCTGGTTTCAGTACTGGTGCTGGCGATTGGCCTGCTGGGCATCGCGGCCATGCAAGGGATTGCCATGCAGGGAAATCACAGTGCCTACATGCGCACCCAGGCCAGCTACCTGGCCTACGAGATCGTCGATGCCATGCGCGCCAATCAGGATCTGGCGCTCGGGGGCTCCTACAACATTACCTATGGCGCCACGGTTTCCAGTTCGGGTATCGCCTCCACCGACATGGTCGCCTGGCGCGGTCGGGTGACCAGCCTATTGCCGCAAGGGGACAGCGAAATCACCCAGAATGGAAACCTGTTTACCATTGAGGTGCGCTGGAACGATACCCGGACAGGAACGGTAGCGAATCACCAAGTCCTCGGCGTCGAGGTGCTGTTATGAAGCGGACCATCCCGGACCTGTACAAAAGGCAGCAGGGGTTTTCCCTGGTGGAGCTCATGGTGGCCATGGTGCTGGGCCTGATCCTGTCGGCGGGGATCATCCAGCTGTTCGTGGGCAGCAAGCAGACCTACCGTTTCCACGATTCGATGTCACGGGTGCAGGAAAATGCCCGCTTCGCCATCGATGCGCTCAACTATGACATCCGCATGGCCGGCGACATGGGCTGCTCGGCCTATGTGCAAAACATCAACAACACCCTGGATGGGCCACCAGCCGCCTTCAACCCGGGCGCGGGTGTTCAGGGCTGGGAGGCGCTGGGCACCGGCGCCAGCGCGACATTCAACCTGCCTGCGTACAATGCCGCCCTCCTGGATGCGAGCACGCACGGCGACTGGACAACCTCCGGCGGCGCCTTGCTGGATGGCGGTACCTGGTCCGTGCCGGGGTCGGATATCGTGCGCATCTGGAGGGGGAGCGGCAATCTGGCGACCATCAACTCGATCTTACCGGGCGCTTCCCAGACGGTGTTGAACGTGACCCCCAACGCCAATATCAGCAATAACGATATCCTGCTGCTGACCGACTGCCAGAGTTCCGACTGGGTGCAGGCCTGTAATGTACAGGCGACTAGTAATGGCGCATCGATCAATGGCACTCTCTCCGCCGGTTGTACTCCAGGGAATGATGTCACCGCGCCCCTCCTGACCCAGGCTGGCGGTCAGCTGGTGAAGCTGGAAAGCTTCATTTACTACGTGGGCAAGCGCAATAACGACGCCAACAGTCCGCCAGGCCTCTTCCGTCGCCCCCTCGGCGTGGGCGTGGGCGTGGGCGTGGGCAATAGCGCAGCCGCAGGCACACCGGAGGAAGTGGTCGAGGGCGTGGAAAGCATGCAGGTCCTGTATGGCAGAGACACCAATGGCGACCGGCAGGCCGACCAGTATGTGACGGCCGACAATGTCGTGGACTGGAGCACAGTGATCAGCGTCCAGATCGCGTTGTTGATGGTCGCCAGTGAAAGCAGTGACGATATCAGCGGCCTGGTGAATTATGCCGTCGGGAGTACCACCGCGACGCCGGCGGCCAATGATCGTCGCCTGCGCCAGGTGTACAACACCAGCGTCACCCTCAGAAACCGCGTCCAGTAAGGCGGAGCCGACATGAACGACACAACCCAGCATCACGTCACATACGGGACCGCGCCGGCGCAACGGGGCGCCGTCCTGGTCATCAGCCTGATCTTCCTGCTGCTGATGACCATCATCGGCGTGACCACCATGCAGACTACGACCCTGCAGGAACGCATGGCCGGCAACACCCGTGACATGAACCTCGCGCTGCAGTCGGCGGAATCGGCGCTGCGTGACGGAGAGAATTGGCTTGCAACAAGCCCGGCAAACAGGGCACAGGCGGATACTCACACCGAGTTGCCGGACCCCATTGCCTGGGACACCACAGTCAATCCGCCACTGAGCACCACCATGACCACGTCGCAATACGTGGCCACACCCCCCATCGTCTACGTGGCGCCACCGACCCAGGTGTTCTACGGCGGCAGCCAGGCAGCGGACTTTGCCGGCACCACCAGCGGCATGGGGCCACCCGCGAATTATTATCCGGTCACCGCCCAGGCAAGCGGTGGCTCACCCAACGCCATTGTCATGCTGCATACCCGCTTCAAGGCGATTGAATGATGTTTCCAGGGCATTGCGAGCGGCGTTACTTTGAGGACGGCAACCATGAATAAGCACACTGCATCATCAAACCCGGTTATCAGCCTCAAGGGACTGATGTATGGCGCCGCGATGGGTCTTGCGCTGGCCACACCAGTCCAGGCAAATGTGAACATCGCCGATATCCCGCTGTTCCTCTCCGCCAGCGTGGATCCCAACATCATGTTCGTGATCGACGACTCGGGCTCCATGCACTTTGAACTGATGCCGGACGGGCTGATCCTGTACGATGCGTTCTATGTCTTCCCCCGGTCCGACAATGTCTATGGCCCCTCGGACTACAACAATCGGGTCCCTACCGTGGACGACAACAATCCCTACAACGCACTGTCGCGCTCGCCGCAGGTCAATACCCTGTACTATAATCCAGGCATCACCTATACACCCTGGAGCAAATCAGACGGGACGCTCTGGCCCAATGCCGTTGCCAGCGCCGCCTATCACAACCCTGCCAAGACCAGCGCCGGTAGCCGGGACCTGACCAGCTACAATCTGCAGCACGCCCGCTGGTATTCCTGTTCCTCGGCCTCGTCATGCTTCAACACCTTGGGCTACAAAAACTTCTGGCCGGCGACATACTTCCGGCACAGCGGCGGCGATATCTGGACCTGGGGCAACTATACGCGGACGGAAATCCGCAGCACCACGGCTACCTATACCGGCGAGGGCCGCGAGAACCGCACCGACTGCGCCGCCGCATCGACGGCCACCTGCACCTATGCCGAGGAGATCCAGAACTTCGCCAACTGGTACAGCTATTATCGCTCGCGCATCCTTGCCGCCCGCGCCGGTATCGGCAAAGCCTTCTCCCGGCAGGGCGAAAGCCTGCGCGTCGGCTATGGCGCCATCAACAAAGGCTCCAGCACCATCGACAACGTGAGCACGGGCACCATTGTGCGCGGCGTGCGTTCTTTCGCCGGTACCAGCCGCGATGACTTTTTCGATCTGCTCTATGAAAGCGACATACCCGCGGCAGGCACACCGCTACGCCGTGCACTCGATGACGTCGGGCAGTATTACAGCCGCAGCGATAATCGCGGTCCCTGGGGCGCGGTGCCCGGAACCGACGACACCAGCGCGCATCTCCAGTGTCGCCAGAGCTATACTATCCTGATGACCGACGGCTACTGGAGTGGGGGCTCCTCCTATGATGCCAACACTAACGGCGCGCGCAACAATGTGGACAATTCCACGGGCCCCTCGATCACCGCGCCGGATGGCACCACCTATCAGTACACCGCAGCCGACCCCTACAGGGATGGCCGCGGCAACACCTTGGCCGACGTGGCCATGTATTACTGGAATCGCGACCTGCGCACCGACCTGGCCAACGAGGTACCCATCAGCACCCAAAACGTGGCCTTCTGGCAGCACATGGTAACCTTCGGTGTTGGCCTGGGCGTCACCGGCACCATCGATCCCGTGGATGCCTGGGATGCGCAAAAGAATGGAACGGCGATCACCTGGCCTGATCCGGACACTGGCACGGCGAATTGCAGTGGCGCCGCATGCCCGGCCAGGCTGGATGACCTGCTGCATGCCGCGGTCAACAGCCGGGGAGGCTTTTTCAGCGCCGCTGATCCGATCACCTTTGCCAACGAACTGAGCGATACCCTTAACACCATCGTAGCGCGAGTGGATAGCTCGTCAACCTCGGCGGCGGCGAGCTCGGCCACACTGCAAACAGATAGCCTGCTCTATACCGCGGGCTTCCGCGCCAAGGACTGGTCGGGTCAATTGATCGCCCGTGAAATCAATCCCGACGGGACGGTGAAGACCGCGCTCAAGTGGAACGCTGAGGATGAACTCGTTACGCAGGCCGGCAACGGGACCCGCGAGATCTATACCTCGGTGCGCAGCGCCATCAATGCCGGAACCCATGTGTTGTCCGGAAACGGCGTGAAGCTCGACCCCACCGCCCTTGGCAGCCTCAGCACCAACCAGCAGGATGCCCTCGCCCATGCTCCAGACGGAACGTCGGACGGCTTGGCGGTGAACCGGGTGGAGTGGCTGTATGGTGATGAAAGCGCCCACGCCTCTTTCCGTAGTCGCCAGGGCGTGGACAGCAATGGCAATGCCGTCACCCGCCTCCTGGGCGACGTGATCGGCTCCAACCCGCAGTTCGCCGGCAAGCGCGATTTCGGCTACCGGCGCCTTACCGGGCTCACCCCCAGCTACATCGATTTCCGGGCCAGCAATCCCTACCAGAACCGGCCCGACGTCCTCTATGTAGGCGCCAATGACGGTATGCTGCATGCCTTCGACGCCACAACGGGCGAGGAGCTATTTGCCTACATGCCCAGCGAGCTGCTGTTGCCCGAAAGCGGTGACATCCATGCCCGCATCAATGACCTGATGGATGCCGATTATGACCACCGCTATTTCGTGGATGGCACGGCCACGGTCTGGGATGCCCACTGGAGCGGCTCCTGGAAATCGGTATTGGTCGGCACCATGGGTGCCGGCGGTCGTAGCGTGTATGCCCTGGATGTCACCAACCCGCAAAATTTCGACCAGACCAAGGTGCTTTGGGAGTTCACCGATCCCGACCTCGGCTATGGTGTGGACAAGCCGACCATCGTGCGTATGCAAAATGGCGAATGGGCCGCGGTGTTCGGCAACGGCTATAACAGCGCCAACCACAAGGCCGTGCTCTTTGTCGTAAACCTGAGCGATGGCCAGTTGCTGGCCAAGATCGACACCAACCAGGCCAGTGATACGGCCGCCAGTCCCAACGGGCTGTCGACGCCCACCGTGACCCTGTCCATCGATGACCTGTCGGCCAACCTCGTCTATGCCGGCGACCTGAAGGGCAGGCTGTGGCGCTTCGATGTTTCGTCCACCACCACGAGTGATTGGACCGACCAGATTAACCGGGGAGTCCTGTTCCAGGCGCTGGACAGTGGCAACAA
>JAIVHA010000166.1 GCA_020201295.1 Lysobacteraceae bacterium
GTGCCCAGGCCGAACCGCACCACCCGTGCATTCCAGATGCGTTGTTCAAGGCCAGCGCTCGAAGGACCTGCGCAGGGACTTCCTGCCTCACGCAATGTCGATACCCGTATCCGCATAGACATCCTGGATGGCGTTCAGCAGCTTCACCCCTTCCTCCATGGGCTTCTGGAAGGCCTTGCGCCCGGAAATCAAACCCATGCCCCCGGCGCGCTTGTTGATTACCGCCGTACGCACCGCCTGGTGCAAGTCGTCCTTGCCTGAAGGTCCGCCGGAATTGATCATGCCGACCCGTCCCATGTAGCAGTTGGCCACCTGGTAGCGCACCAGGTCGATGGGATGGTCCGAGGTCAGGGTGTCGTAGACCCTGGGATGAGTCTTGCCGAAGCCGATGGCCGTGTAGCCGCCGTTGTTGGTGGCCTGCTTCTGCTTGATGATATCGGCGTTGATGGTGGCCGCCAGGTGGTTTCCCTGGCCGGTGAGATCGGCACTGTTGTGATAGTCCACGCCCTCGTGGTTGAAGGCGCTGTTGCGCAGGTAGGCCCACAGTACCGTGACCATGCCCAGGGAATGGGCATGGGCGAAGGCCTCGCTGATCTCCTGGACCTGGCGCCGCGATTCCTGCGAACCGAAGTAGACTGTGGCACCGACCGCCACGGCGCCCAGCTCGAAGGCCTGGTCCACGGAGCCGAACAGGGTCTGGTCGTGTATGGCCGGGTAGCTCAGCAGCTCGTTGTGATTGATCTTGGCGATGAAGGGGATGCGATGGGCATAGCGCCGTGCCACGGAACCGAACACCCCCAGGGTGGAGGCCACGCCATTGCAGCCGCCCTCGATGGCCAGCTCGCAGATGGTGGCGGGATCGAAGAACAACGGATTGGGCGCGAAGGAGGCCCCCGCCGAATGTTCCACGCCCTGGTCCACGGGTAGCAGGGACAGGTAGCCGGTGCCGGCCAGGCGACCGGTATTGAACAGCAGTTGCAGGTTACGCATGACCGTCGGGGAACGATCCTTGTCCGCCACCACCCGACTGACATAGTCATCGCCCGGCAGATGGAGAAGAGAAGAGGGGATGCCCTTGCAACGGTGTTCCAGCAGATAAGGGGCCTCGTCGCCCAGGAGGTCAGTGATTGTGCCCATGTTTTGCTCCTATTTCCCAGATCAGATCATTGCGAGCGGAGCAAAGCAATCTCCAGGCTATCGATCCACCGCAATCAGGGATTGCTTCGCTTCCGCTCGCAATGAGGGTGAAGAATCAATGTCTTTGTAAATGTAGCAGAAAACAAAAGGCCAGTAACCGGAAATCCGGTTACTGGCCTGCAGTACAGCGAGATTGCCTTAGAAGTTGTACAGCACACCTACGGAGAAACCGCTGATGGTTTCGCCAACCGTCGGGGTGATCTGTGCACCATGACCACCACCGGCCATGCTGAAGTCGGCGTTGTCGTCATTGTCGGTACGGGCATAGGCCACATAGACCTTGGTGCTCTTGTCTAGGCTGTAGTCCACACCGATGGCCATCATGTTGGCATCGGTATCGGTGCCATCCGTGTCCACCCAGTAGTACTGGCCCTTCAGGGCGGTCTTGCCCATCTTGTAGCGCAGACCCAGACCGTAGGTGTCCACATCGCCACTGGCCTTCAGGTCGGCCCACTGGCCCAGACCGGTGACCCGGAAGTCGCCGAAGTCATAGTAGGCGCCCAGGCGCACGGCACTGAAGTCATCGGATTCACGCTTTTCGTGTGCCAGACCCAGGTACATATCGTCGGAGCGATAATTTACCCCCAGGCTAAGGGCATCTTTATCGTCAGTCGGCGGGTTGGTTAGGTTGTCAGTGTTGGTGGAATAGTGCAGGTCGCCGGTGAGGCCATTCATGCTGGGGGTACGGTAGTGAATACCGTTGCGGAAACGGGTGTCGAAATCCGCACCGAATTCTTTTAAACGCGTCATGTTGCGGGCGTCAGCGATCTGGTCCCCGAACAGATCGGTACGGCTGCGCACCGTCTTCAGCGGGGTATCGAAAAATCCGAGGCGAACCATACCGAAATCACCCTTCAGACCCACGTAGGAATCACGGCTGGCCCAATCGGCGCCACTGCCGTTGTCGTAACGGATTTCCTGTTCCACCTGGAACAGCGCCTTCATGCCGTTTTCCAGTTCCTTGTCGGCCTTGAAGCCGATGCGGCTGGAGTTACTGGACACGTTGGTGCCACTTTCGGTGCCATCGTCGAGCTGGTCCACGGACACGTGGGCGCGACCATAAATCTTCATTTCGGCCTGGCTGGCCAGGGGGGCGACCAGGGCCGTGGCCACCGCCACTGCGATGAGTTTCTTGTGCATGAACTGTCTCCAAATTTGACTGTATGAGATATCCGCATCGCCGTGTTGAGCATCGGCGGCAGGGGTAGTCTAGGGAGACAGGATTAAGGTTCTGTTAAGAATGGATTACGGTAATGTTACGAAACGACAGGTCGTGGCAGGTACGCAACAAATGACCACCTGCCATTGATGATTCCGCCCCGGCATACACGCACTACAAATTGCGCAAGGCCTCCAGGCCCTGCCGGCTTCCCATATGCCCTGGCTCTATGGAGAGTGCGCGGGCATTGTCATTGGCTTGCACCAGGCGATGCGCCCAACGATTGTATCTCCGCAAGCGATTGCTCACCAGAGCGCTTGAATGGAGAAATCTTCATCGTCGGCTCGCCGGAGCCCGGGATCTGAACGTAGAACGAGGGATAACCCTTGCCGCCATATTTGCCGAACAGCGCCTTCCCGGCGGAATTCTGTTCCGGATTGATCTCTACCTTCTGCATGCCGGACAGTACATCCCGTACCTGACCATGGCGCAGGTAGCGCTCATTGAGCTTTCGACACCAGGGGCACCAGTCCGTGTGGAAATACACCACCATGGGTTCCATGGCGCGTTCGGCCGAGGAGAGCGCCTGGGTATGGCCCTGCGCCCCATGGCGCCAGTCGGACCAGGCCGACGGCTGCCCAAGGGCCGGGCTGGCCAGGCAAGCGCCCAGGATGAAAGCCAGGCAGTATCTGTAGATGTTTCGCATGAATCTCCCCCTACATTCAGGATCCATCATTAACATGGTCGCTAGTCATTTTTTCATCATACCCTTTGTATTCATAAAGTTACAATGTAATTAACGAGCATCACTTGAACCTGGCTACTTGAATCCGTGATTGGAGCATACTCATGCTAGTAAAATAATGGACTGGTCCATGAATAGTTCAGGCAAGGAGACCGGTATGTCCTTTCGGGAAGAAGTAGGCGCCCACGAAGCCAGAACACATTTGCCCGCCTACCTGCGCAAGGTCGAGGCAGGTGCAAGATTCATTATCACCCAGCGTGGTCGACCGGTCGCTAAGCTCATTCCGCTAGACAGTAACGTCCGAAGCCAAGCCGGGACGGCTGCGCGGCTGATGCGTGAATTCATGTTCAAACATGCCCCGCTGAGTGGTGTCGATATCAAAAGCCTTCTGGAAGAGGGCAGGGATTGATGCGCTTCGCCTTGGATGGCAGCGCGTAGGTTGGGCTGACGAAGGAAGCCCAACATCTCACCGCTCACCATAACCACCCCACTCATCCACCTTGCCCGCGCCCCAATTTTCCGAAACCATTCCACGCTCGATATAGCGCCGTTGCCAAATACCTCGCTCGCGTTTGGCCGCTCGGCTTGCACGGATGCGTTCGCCTCGCTCCAATCGCCGCGAAAAGCCCGACTTTATCAATGACCACCGTGTCGGATAGTCCGCATCGCCAGGCGGGAGGCGCCAGATTGCGTGCAGGTGTTCAGGCAGAACTACCATTGCCAGCATTGAAAACGGATACTTTTCTTTGACGTTATCTATCACCTCGCGCAGCTCACCCACATGCCGCACCAGCGTGTCGGTGCTCCGATCAGCCAGATTCACCGTGAAGAAATAGGTTCCTCCTCCCACGCTGGCTCGCCGATAGAGCATCATTTCGCCTCCATTGTGATGTTGGGCTTCCTTCGTCAGCCCAACCTACGCGGGCTGGCACAGGAAGCCCAGTATGAAGACGCCATCCACCTGTTTGCCGATCCGGCGGTTGCGATCATTAAATCGGGGCGATTCACGCCGCCTTATACTTTTTAATACAATAAGGTGCCGATACAGAAAATATCACAATATAGCCCAGCCAAAGAAAGACCTCCCTCAAGCTTGAACTCTTCAACTCTTTAACCAATTTTTCTAATGCGACAGAAAGCGACACATTGGTTTCACGCCTACTATCCATTATGCGGAGAATGGACTCAATTAGATACTTGTCTACATTTCCTGCTAGCATGCTTTCAATTCTTGCCTCTACATCAGCGCTATCATTCAAATTGGATATTAATGCCTCGCTGTATTCTGCTTGCAGATAACGTGAAACTGCGATCTCCATAAATCCGGCGCTTGCTATAACAATAGCAAGACTAGCAATTGAAGCGACCAAATACAGTTTTTTCATGGCTTAGACTTCTTGGTTACATCGCTAGACACGTAGTTATATGGCGATTAATAAGAAAATATAGAGCCAGCTATTCCATTATGGAAGTGGTATAACAGGAGCAAGAAGAACCGCGCATAACCCCTGCATTATAGCCGCCGTTGGTACTGCTGTGTATGAGTTATGGTCTCTTGATATTCCTTCTATAGAACCGGGAAGTTCCTTTATGAGATCATTTTTGATCTTATTAAGCTCAGCATAACGTTTCACATCATTAGCAGGACATATGCTTATTTCGTGATTAACCCTATCAAGAGCGTCGTAAAGCATATCATTTGAAGCGAAGTCATCCGCTGATGTATAGATTGACCCAAGCGTGAAGCCTGCGTTGAATGATGTGCATGCCCAAAATGAAATGGGTCCAAGACCAGTTATGTCAATATATGAAACTGGATCATTTAGCACATACCCATACAGATTCGTGTCACCACCATCAAACCGTATCGGATCCTTGCTCGTCCACCGTCCGGTATCGGGATCATAATCCCGCGCCCCGAACCGCACCAGTCCTGTGTGCTGATCTAGACGAAGCGGGTGATGACATTGCCGCTGCCGTCCAGTTCCGCCACGGGATTCAATTGATCTTGATACAGGAAACCCTGTACCAGTGAGCCATTGACCTGTTTGCCGATTCGGCGATTCTGGCCGTCTATCAGGTAATCAATGGGCATGCCACCCGGCAGGTTCACCTGGAGCAGGTTGCCGAGCTCATCATACGTATAAATGGTGGTCAGGCCAGACTCCGTCTTGCTCTTGAGGTCGCCATTTTCCGTGTAGTCATAGCTGGCGGAGCGGTAGGTCAGGAGGCGGTCCTGAGTGTCGTAGGTAGCCACGAGGGTGCCGTCCTCATGGGTACGGTTGCCGTTGGGGTCGTAGTCCCAGGTGGTGGGTACACCATCGACCGTAGCCTCGACCAGGCGCCCGGCGTCGTCATAGACATAGTCAGAGACCGTGACACTGCCCTGAATTTCATCCACCTTACGGGCAATCCGTCCCAGTTCATCGCGCGCATACAAAAGGCTGAAGGTGCTACCACCCAGTGTGCCGGTGATGTCGAGCGAGGCACTCACCAGGGCGCCGGTCAGTTGCGGAGATTCCTGGCCGTTGGCAATCTCGTAGAGATTATCCCTCGAGGCGCCATACAGACTTCCACCAGGCCCGAATTCCAGGCCGCGGTCCACTTTGGAAAGCGGACTCTCGGCCGCGCTGCCTCCCGGCGGCACACACACGAGACTGAATGTTTCCTCGCCGGAGCCTGGGAAACCGGGCTGGAGAAGGCCCCCGCTAATGGCAACGAAGCAGACAGTGCCATCATCCCCATGGGCGATATCCTTCGCACCCATGTATCCATTGGCGTCGAGATCGTGGAAGGGTTCCAGACCACTGCTTCCGACACGATAAATCTCCGACCCATACGGAATCTCATAGCCATCGCCCGGCCAATACACCAGAACCCCGGCTGCGGATCCGGAAAGGATGGCGGGGTACCATCCGTCATCATTGATGAATTGGAAGCTACCATCGCTCATAAGGCGATAGATGCCGCTTGCATCGGACAGAATCACATCATCCCCCGGGCCCACGGCGATGTCCGTTGGCGTGAGCGACTGGCCATCGAGATCGGCTATCATGGTTTCGATGCCGCCATCGCGCTGCCATAGCATCCCGTTGCGCGCGAAATAAATCGGGCGCGTTCCTTCTGGAGAGATCCCCAGTGCACTCACGCCCACCAGCCAGTCCGGTTGGGACGCATTCGAGCCTCCTGAATAGAGCACTTTCGCAGTTCCATCCAATGTCATGAAATAGACGTCGCCGGCGACGGAAATATCCTGGATCCTGGCAATAAGCTCGCCTGTCAGCACACCGGCATCCTCGTAGGTTATGTAGATCGAGTCCGTGAAGTATAGTCCGTCGTCATATCCATACGCGCGTGTCTCCAGGCTATGCATTCCGGGCGTGGCGAGTGACAGGGTACCGGAAAACTGATTTCCCGATATCCGCGTAAGTTCCGTGTCGTTTACCGTAATCCTGGCGGCGTTATCGACTTCCGCGACGATATTTACGGACGGGTCATTCACAACCACGTTGCTCAATGTCACGGATATATTGGCGGGCACGCGATATCCTTCCAATGTCTCAACGGAAAGCTCTCCAAACGCGTTATAGCGATTCCTGGTCATGAATCCGTCAATGCCCATGGTGCTGGGATGTTGACCTGAAGATCCCTGTTGTAGGTTCTGGCCACTTGACCATTGATGATGCCGCTCCAGGTCTCCACCAAGGGTGCGAAGCCATCCCAGGTATATTCAATTACGCCTCCATCCGGCGCAGTCAATTTCTCCAACTGACCCGTATCCGGGTAGTATCCATATTTATATATGCCACGGGCCAGCGCGAGCGTATCAAGTTTACCTTTATCGTAATCCAGTGTTACGGTGCGGCTGTCTGGACGTTCAATAAGGGTCAACAATTTGTCAAGGTCATAGGTATAGCGGGTGATCGTGTTGGCACCTGACAAACTCGGTGGTTCATAGCTCTCTTCCTGATCCAGCACCGTGTAATTGAACACATGCGCAGTGCGCCCGGGCGGAGTAATGGAAGCTAGGTTACCTGCCATATCCCATTCAAATACCGTCTCTCTTCCGTCAGGGCTTGTCTGCCGGATCAGGCGCCCTGCCGCGTCGTAGTCATAGGCGGTGCGCCGCCCGAAAATGTCCGTTATGCCGGCAAGCCAGTCCTTCTGGTGCCCTGAGACATGGTAGTCCAGATTCACCAGCCGACTATCCCCACTCGACTGCTGGCTGATCCGATAGAGGCGTCCCTGTGCATCGTAGTCCATTTCGACTGGTGCCAGGCTGCCGACCGTGGTCTTTGCGGGAAGGCTGAGCGCGTTGAGCTCGACGGCCTGGTCCCTGCCTTCTGGGCTGGTCATGCGCCAAGTGCGGTCCGAGGCGGTGTATATCCGGGTGGATAACTTCCCGTTGCGCTCGTTCCGTTCCTCCAGGTACTCCGGGATCAGGGATCCCGGAGGATTGTTTACGATGCGAGTGTTTCTTTCCTCGAACCATAATGCGCTATTGTTTTCCATGCTGGGCAATTTTACAGTCCGACTTCCCTGGATAGGAGAAGAAAGTCCGTATACAGGGTCTCCGGTAGACCAGGTGGTGGTTATGGTTCCATCTGGCGCTTGATGCGTCGTCTGCGATCCTCCGACCCAAGGCCATATAGTGGTTTCCGTGCCATCCGGGTGGGTGATCATCTGTGTAACACGATCGCGTGAGTACCACGATGATCGTGTTATACGGTATTGAGTACTGTTGCCTTCCCCACTGGTCAGTTCAATCATATTCGTGCGGGAATCCACCACACTGGGTAACAGGCTCCACCCACCGCCAAGGGCATTTTCATTCAGAATGAGGCGGCCTGATGTGTCGTAATCAAATCGATCAGGGATCTGCCTTGGGTTGGTGAAACGTGTCAAAAGCCCGTATGCCCCATACTCAAGCTCCCATTTTTCCCCTGCAGGATTCTCAACCTCGGAAATCCAGCCGTCGGCACCGACTGTGAGCGCTGTGGATTGACCGCCGGGTGCGACGATCGCTTTTGGATCGCCATTCGCTTCACGCTGTATTTCACTGCGATTACCGGCACGATCCATGATGTCAACCAGCTTTCCTACAGAATCGTAAGCAAAGGTATAGATCTCATCACCGGTGAGGGCATTCAGCGTGCGCAGGTGTTTTCCATTCCTGTCGAAATGAAACAACTGCCTGCGGTCTTCAGATGGAATCAGATACTCATCCAGCCCCATACCGGGAAGGACATCCTCGACCCATAGTATCCTTCCCATCCCTGGAACCGAGGCAAGAAGCCGTCCATCACCAGTGACAGACATGGATGCATGCCCAGGCAAGGAAAGGTTGGTACTGCCACCCTCGATGTAACCTTCCGAGCCATCACCAAGCACCGTGCTGATCATGCCATCAGGACCAATATGCGATACATGCCCGGACGCGGAAACATATACGCCGGTATCACCCGCCGTCACTACCCGCAAGGGAGACGGAAGTCTCGCGTCGACTGCCAGAACGCCGTCCATCAGTTGCCCACCGCCTGCCACGGTGTGGATGGTTCCATCAATATCGACCTTACGCAGGCGATGATTTTCCGTATCCGCGATATACACGGTTCCTGCCGTATCGACCGTCACGTCTTGCGGGGAATGGAGACCTGCATCATAGGCCATGCCGCCGTCTCCGGAATATCCCACGAACTTTCCAGCAAAGGTGGTGATCACACCATCAGTTCCGATGTGCCGGACGCGATGGTTTCCGGTATCGGCAATATACAGGCCTTGGCCTGGGTGGTAGGCGATTCCTGTTGGTGAAGAAAGCCTGGCCAGCATTGCCATCCCGTTGTCGCCGGACAATCCTGCTGTCCCCGTTCCCGCCACGGTTCTTATAACACCGATGTTGTCCACATGCCGGATCCGATGATTACCGGAATCGGAGATATAAAAACCACCGCTACCGTCCGCGATGACTGCGCGTGGGGAATTCAATTTCGCAAGTATCGCGAGGCCGCCATCGCCACCAAAACCCGCTGTCCCATCACCCGCGAGTACGGAGGTGGTACCGTCTGGCGATAGGTGACGAATCTGGTGGGAACCCCTGTCCACCAACAGCCAACCGCCGTCATCCGCAGCCGATATATCGTCAAAAGTACCTGATACCAGAGTTCTGGCGACCAGGCCATGGTTCTTGCTGTCGACTTGCCTGCCGTCGCCGAGATACAGCTTCCGTGTGCCGGGATCATAGCTGTGATGCACATCCAGTGACCAGCCATTCAAGGGCTGTCCTGGCGTGGGCGCATCGAGATAGGTCTGCCATGTGCGTGTGATCTGGATTGTTTGAGAGCCCCGCATTCCAAGAAACCGGTTGGATCCATTTCCTGTACCGGACGAATTTGCGCTCAGGCGGCCGAATGCCTGTCCCCACGCCACCGAGGACGCATAATATACCAGCGGATATTCATAATACGCGGTAATGGTGGCCGGGTGCCGACCGGTCAGCTTTCGGCCATAGGCATCCATCCCATCCCATACAAAGCGGCGCATCTCGGGTGAAATGAAGGTGGCTTCATGACGCCTGCCCGCTATGGACACCTCGGCACCGGCCTTCTTCAGAGAGGCTGGGGCGGTATCGTCGTATACCTGAATATCGACGACATTAGCCCCGCCAGGCACACGGTCGCTCCTGTAGTGCAAGGTATAGGGTGTTCCCGTGACTGCGATCTTCTCGCCCAGCACCTGCGCCTGCACGTCGATGGTGCACCCGCTTACCTCGCAGCGGTCATCCGGTGGCGGATCGCGCCCATCGCGGCTGTCCGGTGGCGTATTGGGTGGTGCCTTCGCATCATCGGGCGGCCCATAGGGCCAGTTACAATCCCAGGGCGTAAAATGTTGAATTGGCACACGCCAGAGGCTTTTACCTTCGGAATACAGCGTAGCCAGCTCTCGACGTTCTTCATCCGTGATCCCGAGTGTGGCAAGAACGGCGGCATCGGCGGTGTTCCCATTTCCTTCCACATCCAGATCGGCCCTGCCTTCGGTAATCGAAAGGACGCGATCGAAGCGTACCGTCTTCGCACCGGCAGCGAGGGCCTCGTCCACCGACAATTCGACGGCATAGGTATAGCCCGAGTTGGGCGGCAGTTCCCCGGGCATGGCGGCGGGACCGTCCTCGCCCACGGTGTATTCGGTGGCACGCACGTTCAGCGTCGTGATCGCCTGGGTGGTGCCGTCCGGCAGCACCAGCTCGGCCTGGGTCCCTTGCGGGAACAGGAGTGTGGCCTGGCGAGTGCCATTGGCATCCGTCACACTGCCGCCTCGTGCGGCCTGGATGGCGGTGGCCAAGGTGAGGTCCACGGTGGTGACCTGCGCGTCGAGGCCGATCATTACCACGTCGGGCAGCCAGGCGTAGTCCCGCCAGGGAGTCTTGATCTGTCGCTGAACCGGGAGATAACCGTCCCGCTCGTAGCGGATCGTGACCCAGCCGCCACCATTAACGGCCATGTCGAACATGCCGTCAGACCGGGTTAGGGTATGACCATACTCGTTCTTGTCCTTGACGGTGATGGTCACACCGGGCAGGGATTGGCCGCCCCGGGTTTGCACCCGGCCACGGATGACCGCCACACGGCTTTCCTCGATGGTATCCGGTGCCACGTCCCGCTGGATCGGGTTAGACCCGGTGTAGAGAAACCGGGTGGCGGAAAACATATTGGTCGCCACGGTCTGGTCGAGGGGCGGGGCAATACTGGATGGATCCGGTGGGAGCTGCCCTGTATCACTGGATGGCACCTGTGTCTCCCAGGCTTCGCTTTGGTTGCCCGCCAGGTCCTGTACGCGAATGGCCAGCTGGTGTCCCGCCTGGGCACCGATGCCGGCATGGAAGCCACCCTCGCTCGTGGACTGGACACTGGTCGTCTCACCCGTATCCAGGTTGATGATTTCGACATGGCTGTCCGCTTCAACGGAACCGGGTTCACCGTTGACCGTGATCTGCCCAGAAACGGGTTCGCCCAGCTCAATGAGCCCCGCATCCGGTGGCAGCGGCGGTACGGTATCCAGATTCACGGTACGGTACAACCAGGTAAAGTTCCCGGCCGGATCAAAGGCGATCACCCATATCCCGTTGACGCCTTCCACCAGTTCGATGGCATGACTGAAACGCAGTTCGTCATCAAGCGCAATCAGGGCACCATTGATACGCAGGTCCGCTGTTTCGCTGAGTTGCCCGGCAACGATAAGTGTGCTTTGGTTCACCCAGCTCAGGTGCGCGGGGCTCTCCAGCTGGATCTCCGGCTGAGTGAGGTCCAGGGTGAAGGACACCGGGATCGCCACGATCTCTTGTCCATCGGCATCACGGATGGACGCCTCGAGTACAATATCGCCTTCCGGCATGGGATTGTCCGGCACGCATGTGGCCGTTGCCGTCGCGAACTGGCAATCCACCGCCAATGGCTGCCCGTGCATCATCAGCATCAGGCTTGTGGTGTCGAAACCATGGCTTGGAGGTCCGAGATCGATCTGGATCACCGGTCGGGGTTGATTGAGGAGCGCGCCTTCCTGGGGGATACTGATGCCGATCCAGGGCAAATGCGATTGCGGCTCCATGGCCCCGAGCAGGTTGCGTTCGCCATTGGATGCCGCTGCCTCATACACCAGGTAGACCGGCCGGTTGCTCTCCAGAATGGCCCGCGCCCGGATATGGATGCCATTTTCCGTTGACCCAAAATACGCCTTGCCCGGCACCAGTCCATCGGCGGAACAGGATTGCTCCAGCATGACGGGGGGGACCCCATCCATGAGCGTGATCTGGGTGTCGGGTTCCGGACAGGCCAGGGCCACGTACTGACTGTCCACGGGAATGGCATGGCGCATTCCCAGGTACGACCTGCCCAGGAAGGCGGTGGCCTCCACACCGTCACCATCACCGAGCTGGATCGCGGCCACCGGTTTGTCGGCGCGGATATGCACGGCATTGCCCGTACCCTGGCTGCCGCTGGCACCGACATTTAGCGCTCGTTTTTCACCCGCCTGCAGGGTATAGCGGTTGCTGGCGCCATTGCTGGCATAGACACCGATCGTGGTATCGTTCCGTGCCGCCGCGACGATCACCGTATTGCTACGTATGCCCCACAGGGCATGCTCCGCCGGCGGCACCGGGTAGACATCGCGGGGATTGTTGCCACTGTATGCCGTATGGGAAACCAGGATGGGTCGGCTGGCGCGAACAATGGCCGCACCGGTATTGTCTTCACCGGCCTCGTACTCCAGCACCAGTCCTTGGGGCAGATCGACATTGTCCACCTGTTCTCCGAGGCGGATCTCCACCTGTGCATCCCCATAGGGGCTGAACAGGGAATACACATGGCGGTTGCGGTGATGTGGGATCACGAATTCCAGGCCCGCGAACGTGACCGGCACTGGCAGGTCCGTGCCGGCAAGCTCGCTGCCGAGACTAAAGGGGCCTGTCCCGCTAATCTCTGCACCAGGCTGCAGATGATCGCCAGCCGGTATGGTTCCATGCCAGTAGCCATACAGACCCAACCACTGGTCGCCCACCCGGATGTCGTTGTCATCCGCAAGACTAATTACATTGAGTGGCGCCTGCTGCGTACGACTATCCAGAATGTAATACCGATCCTGGGGGCTCAAAAGGTTATGCTCGGCATTGTATTGCTGGGCTTCGTGGTAGACATAGATGGGATAGTTGCTTTCGAGATAGGCGCCAGCGGGGATCTGAACACCGTTGGACGTGGATCCGAAGTAAGCCTTGCCCGGATACAGGTCATCTCCTGTCACATGACAGGACAGTTCCTGGAGGTGATTGCCGTCGTGATACAGGTTGAGAATGGTTCCCTGTTGCGGACAGGCCACCGCCAGGTATTGGGTGTCCACGGGAATGCCATGGCGGGTTCCCAGGTAAGGTGTGCCGAGGAAGGCCGTGGCTTCCACGCCATCACCATCGGCCACCTGGAGTGCGGCCACCGGCTTGTCGGCAACGATGCGCAAGGCTGTGCCCGTACCCTGGGCGCCGCTCGTGCCGATACCGATGCTGCGTTTTTCGCCTGCATTCAGGTGATATTGCGTGCTGTCACCATTGCTGGCATACACCCATACCGTGGTGGCAGGCTCCAGGGCCGCCACCACGGCCGTATTGGAGCGAATGCCCCAGAGATTGCGGGCGGCGGGAGGAACCGGATACACATCCCGCGGAGTCGTGCCGCTGTAGGCCGAATGCTCCACCAGGATTGGACGATCGGAGCGCAGGATCCCCGCCAGACTGTTGTCGCCGCCGGCATCGAAGGTCATCACTTCACCTGCCGGCAACGTTAGTGCCTGGATATCGCTGCCCAGACGGATCTCTACTTGTGCATCACCATGGGGGCTGAGCAGATAGTACAGGTGGTGATCCCGGTGATGCGGAATCACGAAGTCCGTACCCGCGAACAGGCCTGGGACCGGCAGGTCCGTGCCACTCACTTCGGCGCGAACAGTGAATGGGCCGGTGCCGGTAATCCGCGTGCCGGGGGCCAGCCCCATGGCCGTGCTGAAGGTATCCCGTGCATAGCGGTCCAGACGCAGTTCCACGCCATCCATGCGTATGCGATTGCCATCCGCGAGACTCATCACCTGCAAGGGTGCAGTCTGGATGCGCGGATTCAGGATGTGGTACTCGAAGCTGGAAGGTGTCGCCAATGACTGGCGCAGACTGGCTACAAGCAGAAGTAGCAGGACCAGTAATACGAGAGTGGAAAAGTAGCCGCGGTTGCTGAACACCCCGCTAAAAAAATGTGCGCATCGCACCAATCCCTGGTTCCGCATGCTGCCTCCTTCCTGGAGTCCCGTGTTTTGTGATTATGAACTTCCAGGCAGGGGAACACGATGCCGAAGAAGTCTTATGGCGGGAACACAAAGGGTAGGGGGAAACAACGAAACACATCCCTGTTCGTTTTGCGAAGGCATCCCTGCGATTAAACTAGGACACGTTATCGGGCCTTGTCAAGGCACATGGATCATATGCAAACCTGCCATTCCTGACACATAGCGCATGTCAAGGCAGCCATGTCAGTCATGGCAGGCGGCCAACGGGGGGCGGACAGTCAGGCAGGATACCAGAAACATCCGAAATAATATCTAATATTAAATGATAGTTACGTTTCTTATTTAATGTTTATTGTTAGGAGTAATTTTCTTGGCATGATTGCTGCGATGTGGAGGAAAGCCCCATCCCGGGCATTGCAGGAGCATCACCATGGCACGCATCATCATCATCGGCGCCAGCACCGGCGGATTGCCCACCGCCTATGAGCTGCGGGAGGCCCTCGGCGCGGGGCACCGTATCACCGTGGTTTCGAACACGGATCACTTCAGCTTCATACCCTCCAATCCCTGGGTCGCCGTGGGCTGGCGTTCCCGTGCCGATGTGAGTTTTCCCCTGGAACCCTATCTGCGCAAGAAGCAGATCGAGTTCACCTCCGTGGGCGCGGCAGAGCTGCGACCCGATACCAACGAGGTCGTCCTGGGTGACGGCACCACGCTGCACTATGACTACCTGGTGATCGCCACCGGCCCCAAGCTGGCCTTCGACGAGGTGCAGGGTATGGGCCCCGGCGGGTTCAGCCAGTCCATCTGCACCCTGGATCATGCGGAACGCGCCCACAAGGCCTGGCAATCATTTCTGGAGGATCCAGGCCCCATTGTGGTGGGTGCGGCACCCATGGCCTCTTGTTTCGGGCCCGCGTATGAATATGCCTTCATCCTGGATGCCGAACTGCGTCGCCGAAAACTGCGCCACAAGGTGCCCATGACCTTCGTCACCTCGGAACCCTACATCGGCCATCTTGGCCTGGGCGGGGTAGGGGATTCCCGCGGCATGCTGGAATCGGAGCTGCGTGACAAGCATATCCAGTGGATCACCAATGCCCGCATCGACGGCATCGAGGAAGGCCGGATGCAGGTCAGCGAGCAGAAGGCCGGCGGCGAGACCTTGCAGAAGCATGAACTGCCCTTCCACTATTCCATGATCCTGCCGGCCTTCAAGGGCGTGGACGCGATCGCGGCGGTGGGCGAGGACCTAGTGAACCCTCGCGGTTTCGTCAAGGTGGATGACTTCCAGCGCAATCCAAAGTGGAACAACATCTATTCGGTCGGGGTGTGCATCGCCATTCCACCCGTGGAAACCACCCCGGTGCCTACCGGCGCGCCCAAGACCGGCTACATGATCGAGTCCATGGTCAAGGCCACGGTGGCCAACATCCAGGCCAGCATCGAGGGTCGGGAGGTGAGCGCCACCGCCACCTGGAATGCCATCTGCCTGGCGGACATGGGGAATACGGGCATCGCCTTCGTGGCCATGCCGCAGATACCGCCGCGCAACACCCAGTGGATGAAGAAGGGGAAATGGGTACACCTGGCCAAGGTGGCTTTCGAGAAGTACTTCATTCGCAAGATGAAAAAAGGCACCTCGGAACCCTTCTACGAAACCGTCATCCTCAAGGCCATGGGAATCGAGAAGCTGAATTGACCTGGGTCATAACAAAAATCGAACGATCATGGCAGAATGTCAGGGTCGTCAGAATCCGTCAGCACTGGAGGAGTTGCGCGTGCCGATGAAGAAGAAAAGCATTATGCCTTCCTGTGAGCAGCTCATCGACATGCTGCCGGACCCCTTCGTGGTCATCGACCGCAACTACCAGATCGTGGCCGCCAACGAGAAATACCGGCGTCACTACGGCATGGAGGCGGACGAACTGATCGGCCGCCGCTGCCATGAAATCTCTCACCACTCCTCGGTACCTTGCAGCGAGCATGGCGAACATTGCCCGATGGATACCGTCTTTGAGCATGGCCAAGCCAGCCAGGTCATGCATATCCACTACGATTCGGAAGGGCGCGAAGAATGGGTACAGCTGTCCGCCAACCCCATCCTGGACGACAAAGGTGTGCCCATGTACATGGGCGAGTACATCCAGCCGTTGCGGCCAGCCTGCGAGGACAACCGCCTGCTGGTCGGCCGTTCACCACCCCTGATGCGCATGCTGAGCCTGTTGCAGCGAGTGGCACCCACCCAGACCACGGTACTGTTGCAGGGTGAGAGCGGGGTGGGCAAGGAGCAGGTGGCCAAGTACCTGCACCGCTATTCGGACCGCATGAACGGTCCCTTCGTGGTGGTGGACTGTGGTGTGCTCGGTGAATCGCTCATCGAAAGCGAGCTGTTCGGGCACGCAAAAGGTTCCTTCACGGGTGCCACCCATAACAAGAAAGGCTTGTTCGAGGCCGCCCATGGCGGCACTTTGTTCATCGATGAAATCGGCGAATTGCCGCTGGCGCTGCAGACCAAGTTGTTGCGCGCACTGGAGACCAGCACCATCCGGCCTATTGGCGGCACTGAATACATCCAGACCAATGTACGGGTGATCGCCGCCACCAACCGCTGCCTGCAGGACATGGTGCGCGAAGGCAGCTTCCGCCAGGATCTCTACTATCGACTGTCAGCCTTCCCGATCCATACCCCCCCGCTGCGGGAACGCAAGGGGGATATCACGGCCCTGGCAGAGTATTTTCTGACCCAGCTGCCCGATGGTGATCGCAACCTGCCGCTTACACCCGAAGTGATCGAGGCGCTGCTTGTGCACGAGTACCCCGGCAACGTACGAGAGTTGAAAAACATCGTCGAACGGGCCGCCATACTGGCAGCGGGCGGCGCCATCGGTATCGAGCATGTCATCTGCGAATCCGACCCCATGCTGGAGCAAGTAGTGCCCCCGGAAACAGGATCACAGGCAATGGCGACGGATGTGCGCGAGCTCGATGATGCGCAGCGTGAGCAGTTGCTGAACCGCAGGGGAGGGCGCATTCCCGATGCCACCATACTGGCGGCGCTGAAGCAGGCCCGTGGGCACCGGCAACAGGCCGCCAACATGCTGGACATCAGTGAACGCACCCTGTATCGCCACATTCAGCGCCTGCGGGCAGTCGACTAGTAGCCTGTCGGACTTAGGTGCCCGTAGCGAGCAAGGCGGGAGAGCGAGGCAAAATTTTCACGATTTCGAGGCGCATAGTGGGCCTACGCAACGAGGAATCGGGGAAATTTGGGCCGCTCTCCCACCGGCGCAGTAGGAGCAGCCTAAGTCCGACAGGCTCCTAGGCCATGGCCTGTGCCACCGGCACATAGGACCGATGAAAGTCGGCTCCGCGTGGGTGGTGGGGCGGCTGGTGGCGAAACAGCCACCCTGATCGATGGACACATCCACAATCACGGATCCCCGTTTCATCGCCCGCACCTGGTCCCGATCCACCAGCTTGGGTGACGAGGCGCCAGGCAACAACACCGCGCCTACGACCAGATCCGCCTGCAGAAGTGCCGTTTCGATATGCTCCCGGTTGGCGTGAAGGGTGTTGAGCTGTGGCCCATAGCGCTCATCCAGTTCCCTCAGACGGGGCAGGGAATGGTCCAACAAGGTGACCCGGGCGCCAAGACCCAAGGCGATGCGTGCGGCATTACTGCCCACCACACCACCACCCAGCACCACCACCTGGCCCGGCTCCACTCCCGGCACGCCGGACAACAACACACCCCGCCCACCACGCACCATCTCCAGACTGTGCGCGCCGGCCTGAATGGCCATGCGACCGGCAACCTCGCTCATGGGGGCAAGCAAGGGCAGGCGGCCGTGCGCATCCGTGACCGTTTCGTAGGCAAGGGCCGTACAGCCGGAATCCTGCAAGGCGCGTGTCAGCTGCGGGGCGGCCGCAAGATGCAGGTAGGTGAACAGGGTATGCCCCTGGTGGAGTAATCGACATTCCTCGGGATTGGGTTCCTTGACCTTGATGATCAGCTCACACTGGTCATAGAGTGTGCTGGCGTTCGCCACGATACGGGCGCCTGCGGCTTCGTACAGTGAATCATCCAGACCAATTGCGTGTCCCGCAGACCGCTCGACCACGACTTCATGCCCGTCCTGCACCAATTCGCGAACGCCCGCGGGTGTCAGGCCAACCCGGAACTCATGATCCTTGGTTTCCTTTGGTACGCCGATGCGCATGTTCTACCTTTACCGGAATCGAATGTGAACAGAGTATATACCAGGCATAAAATCGCGTGAATCGCTTTTCCGAAATGCTAACATGTATCCTGTATATTGCTTTGTCTTGTGCCAGATAGTATAAAAAATGCAGGCATTGGCGAAAACAAGGAGCAGCATCATGGTGCGTGTGAAAGTGACGATGAAATTCAAGAACGAACCGGCAAAGCGCACGCCAGTTTTGCTCTACCTGGATCGGGATCCCGATCACCCAGTGGAGGTTGCCACGGACCGGGAAGGCGTTGCCACCTTCGACATGCCACCCGCCAGCGGAAAGGTGGTGATCGGCAATGCCATTCGCTATCACGGCCCCCTTACGGGTGACATCGAAGTCAGCCTCTGGTCGTTAACCGAGGGGGATT
Source organism: Lysobacteraceae bacterium (assembly GCA_020201295.1). GTDB lineage: Bacteria > Pseudomonadota > Gammaproteobacteria > DSM-19610 > DSM-19610 > JAIVHA01. Next base: position 18,541 of record JAIVHA010000166.1, read on the forward strand.
CCGTCTACGACCATGGAACGCCCGATGGCAGCTCCGGCGGCAATACCGCCTACCCGGGCATGAAAACCCGCAGCCTGCAGATCAACGGCAAAGAAGTGCTCACCGACAGCGAAGGTTACCTGGTCAATCTCGATGACTGGTCGGAGGCCTTTGTGCGGGCTGAGGCGGAATACGAGGGGCTGGAATTGAACGACGAGCACTGGGAGATTGTTCGCTTCCTGCGCGATTATTATGAACAGCACGGCGTGCAGGCCAATGTCCGTGACATCATCAAGCACTACCGTGTGGCATGGGGTCCGGAACGGGGCAACAATCATTACCTCCATGACATCTTTCCCCGCGGCGGCCCACAGAAGCAGGGTAATCGCCTGGCCGGTCTGTTACGGGTTAAAGGCGAGCATTGATCAATGCTCAGGCGGACAGGAGCTTTTT
>JAIVHA010000024.1 GCA_020201295.1 Lysobacteraceae bacterium
CCTGTGTGCCGGACTGGTGAATCGCGGTTGGCGCCTGTTGTCCGATGAGTTGACGCTCATTGATCGTGACACTGGCCTGATCACCCCGCTGCCACGACCGGTAAGCCTGAAGAACCAGTCCATCGAGGTGATTCGTACCTTCGCCCCCGAGGCAGTGCTCGGGCCGGTGGCGCGCGATACCGCCAAGGGCACCGTGTCCCACATGCAGCCGCCTGCCGCCAGTGTGCGTGCCGCCGACGAGCTGGCGCGTCCCGCGTGGATCATCATGCCCCGCTACCAGGCGGGCGCACCCGCCGATCTCACTGCCTTGCCCAAGGGCGAGGCCTTCATTCAGGCCGCCGACCAGTCCTTCAACTACAGCCTGCTGGGTCAGGAAGGTTTCGAGGCCATGGGACGGCTGGTGGAGGATTGTGAATGTCTGCGTTTTCACTATGGCGAACTGGAGGAGGCGGTGACGGTGTTCGAGCGCCTGGCCGCGTCATGAGGAGCGACAGCGGCCGACTGTTGCAAGTGCTGCGGGATCCCCGGCGTTTGTCCGGGTTGGGCCTGGCCGATTGGGAGATGCTGGTGCGCCTGGCGCGCCAGGCCAACCTGCTGGGACGGCTGGTGGTGCTGGTGGAGGCCGGCATGGGCCTGGACGCCGTACCCGCGGCGCCGCGCCGACACCTGCTCTCGGCCCGCTACCTGATGGAGAAGCAGGAGCGTTCCATCCGCTGGGAAGTGGACTGCATCCGTGCGGCCCTGGAGCCCACCGGCATCCCGGTGGTGTTCCTCAAGGGTGCCGCCTACCTGCTGGCGGAACTGCCGCCGGCGCGCGGGCGAATCTTCTCCGATGTGGACATCCTGGTGCCGCGCGCGGACATCGAGCAGGTGGAGCAGACGCTGATGATCGCGGGTTGGCATGGCGGGCATCACAGTGCCTATGACGAGCGCTACTACCGCCAGTGGATGCACGAGATCCCGCCCTTGCGGCACATCCAGCGCCAGTCCCTCATTGACGTGCACCACAACATCCTGCCGCTGACGGCCCGCTTCCATCCCGATGCCGCGGCCCTGTTGCAGGATCGTGTCGCCTTGCCCGGAGGCTGGGGCGCGGTGCTGGCGCCCGTGGACATGGTGTTACACAGCGCGACCCATTTGTTCCACGAGGGGGAATACCAGCAGGGCCTGCGCGACCTGGTGGATCTGAGCCTGTTGATCGGGCAGTACGGCGAGCGCGAGGATTTCTGGCGGGAACTGCTGGAACGGGCCCGGCAGCTGCAGCTGACCCGGCCCCTGTTCTATGCCTTGCGTCATACCCACCGTATGCTGGGCCTGGCCGTGCCGGAAGAGGTGGAACTCGAAATCCGGCGCGAAGGGCCGGGCAGGCTGCGCGGTTACTATATGGACTGGCTGTTCAAGCGCGCCTTCCTGGCCCGCCACGCACTGCGGCCCGAACCGGTGGAATCCCTGGCGCGCCTGCTGCTCTATGTGCGCGGCCACTACCTGCGCATGCCGCCGTCCCTGTTGTTGCCGCACCTGGCGCGCAAGGCCTTTGCGCGCGAAGAAAAAGGCTAGGGAGCTTTCCTGGTATCGTCATGCCGGCGGAAGTTCCCTAGGCCCCGTATACCTCGCCGCGCGCCAGGCGTTTCTCCCACTCCAGCGAGGTCTTGACGATGAAGTCCAGGTCGTCGTGGCGGGGCGTCCAGCCCAGCACCTCGCGTACCCGCTCGGCCACGGCGATCAGGGCCGGCGGGTCACCAGCGCGACGCGGTTCCTCGCGGATGTCGATGGGTGCGCCATGCACCCGCTGCACCGCGTCCAGCACCTCGCGCACGCTGAAGCCATGGCCGTAGCCGCAGTTGAGGATGCGGGATTCGCCGCCCTTGCGCAGGTAGTCCAGGGCCTTGATATGGGCATCGGCCAGGTCGGAGACATGAATGTAGTCGCGCACCCCGGTACCGTCTGGCGTGGGGTAGTCGGTGCCGAAGATGGAGATCCGTTCGCGGCTGCCCACGGCGGTCTCGGCCGCCACCTTGATCAGCAGGGTGGCCTTGGCGGTGGACTGGCCGATGCGGCCCTCGGGATCGCAGCCAGCCACGTTGAAGTAGCGCAGGATCACATGACGGAGATCGCTGGCGGCGCTGAGGTCGCGCAGCATCCATTCGCTCATCAGCTTGGAGGTGCCATAAGGGTTGATGGGCGCCAGCGGGCTGTCTTCCGAGCAGCTGTCTCCCGCCGGGATGCCATATACGGCGGCGGTGGAGGAAAAGATGAAGTGCTTCACCCCGGCGCGCTGGCAACAGTCCAGCAGGGTGCGGGTGCAGCAGGTGTTGTTGCCGTAGTACTTGAGGGGGTCGGCCACCGATTCCGGCACGATGGTCTTGGCGGCGAAATGGATGACCGCGTCCACCTCGTGATCGGCGAGCAGTTTGTCCACCGTGGCCGCGTCACCGGTGTCGCCGACGATGAGCTCCGCGCCCTGCACTGCATCCGCGAAGCCGGTACTGAGATTGTCCAGCACCACCAGCCGTTCCCCGCGGGCGCTCAGTTGCTGGACCACATGACTGCCGATGTAGCCGGCGCCGCCGGTTACCAGGATGGTTTTGTTCCGCATGGTTTTGGTGTTCCCTTGAGCAAAGATTTCGGTGCGCCTACTGGCTGGTCTGGTCGTCCCATTTATTGAGCTTGCGCCGGTCCTTCTCCCGGCGCCGGCTGCCGCGCTTGGGTTCGTAGCGGATCTTTTCCCGGCGATCGGAGGTCTGCCGGCGCGGTGGCGGCTGGCGTTGCTCCTCCAGGCCTATGTATCGGCAGGAACAGCGGATGGCGGCGCATTCGGGCAGGGGCAGGGGCGGCGCGTTCTCGAAGCTGTACCGGCCATCACTGCAATGCACAACCGCCTCGCAGGCATTGCCGGTGCCGTCCTGCTCGATACGCACGCCCCAGTAACGCCCATCGCGATAGAGCCGTTCCAATTGGGGGCGCAGGCGCGGCTTCTGGGGGTCTTGCCGGGTGGTTTGCGGCCGGGAGTGGGGGTTGCCGGAACGATCGTGCCGCAACCAGAAGATTACCCCGGCACCGGCCAAAAGTATGAATGCTACGATCCAGACTGCCATGTGCGGTTATTGTCAGTAGTTTCCCTGTCGATGCAAGGTCCGTGCGGGTGGAGCAGGGTTTCACCAACGCCCGACTTGTTGGCATTATCCCATAATTCCGCGTGCCGCGCGCCCTGTATCGCCCGTCTCCCGGGCCCCGGGCCCGGATATCGGGAGCGCCTCTCCGCAACCCCTGGATTTCCGGGCCGCCGGGGAAAATATTTTTCATGCCGGATTTCAATAAAGAATCATAAGCTATTGAATAATATGTATGCATGCCCATGGGGTCGGCTTGTGCAGGGTGGCCGGCCTGGGCTATGATTTTCTCTGCGCATGGGGCGGAGACGCCGCATGCGCCCTGACGGGGGATGAGGGGAGATCGCGATGCCTTCCGGGACTTCGCACACGAGGGATGAAGGTGCGCATCCGGTATCGATACTGGTCATCGATGATGATGAACCGTTGCGCGGTTTCCTGCGTGAGGTGCTGGACCAGGCCGGTTACCGCGTCCTCGTGGCCGGCAACGGCAACGAGGGAAGCGAGCTGTACGCGCGCCATCACCCGGACCTGGTACTGACTGATATCGTCATGCCGGAAAAGGAAGGCATGGAGCTGATCATGGAGCTGCGCCGTGATCATCCGACCCTGCCCATCATCGCTATGTCGGGAGGCAATGCAGGATTTAGTGGCAGCTACCTGACGGTGGCCAGCAAACTCGGTGCCAGCGCCACGCTGGCGAAGCCCTTCACGGCTTCTCATTTGCTGACCGCCATCGAGCAGTTGCTCGAACCGCGTTTCGCTACGGGCCGCTGAAGCGCCCCCGGCTGATCCCCGGGGTGAACGGCGGTTACAACCGGACAAAAGGCTTTCGGAAACCCTCCCTGCCTTTGCGCTGGCTCGTAGCGAACTTTATCATCAGGACCCGGTGGCTGCGTCCACCGGGTTTATTTTTCAAGCCGCCGCCATGCAGTACCGGACCAATTCGCCCCTGCACATCCATGCGCTGGACGACGGCGCCGCACTCAACCGCGCCCTGGTGGCGGGCGTGGCCCGTCATGCCGATGATCCCGCCACCCGCAAAACCCACTTCTTCCATGGCCGCTATGAAAACCTTTATATCGATCGCGCACGCATTCCCGAACTGGGTACGGTGCTGGATGTTGCCGCGGTCGTGGCGCGCCAACTGCTCGGCCTGCCGGCCACCGCGCCATTGCGTTGCGGGGGCTGGTTCAACCGCATGGGGCCTGGCCAGGTGACCCTGCCGCACCGGCATGACGACGATGACGAGTTGTTGTCGGCGGTGTACTACGTCCAGATACCGCCCGAATCCGGTGAACTGCTGCTGCATGAACCGCCCGTGCACACCCGGGTGGAGCCCCGCGAGGGCCTGTTCGTGTTCTTTCCGCCCACGGTCTTGCACGAGGTGACGGAAAACCGCAGCGCTCGGGAACGCCTGTCCATCGGCATCAACATCGGGCCGCACCGGGATGACTGAGCACCTGCCAAGGCGCTTCTGCGTGGCGCCCATGCTCGACTGGACCGACCGGCACTGCCGCTATTTCCTGCGCCTCCTCAGCCGCCACAGCTGGCTGTATACGGAAATGGTCACCACCGGCGCCATCCTCCATGGCGACTGGGAGCGCCTGCTGGGCTTCGATCCCGCCGAACAGCCCGTGGCCCTGCAGCTGGGCGGCAGCGACCCCGGGAAACTGGCCCGATGCGCGCATCTCGGCGCGGAGCGGGGCTATGCGGAGATCAATCTCAATGTGGGCTGCCCCAGCGACCGGGTGCAGTCGGGGCGCTTCGGTGCCTGCCTGATGGCGACTCCGATGCTGGTGGCGGAGGGGGTGGCGGCCATGGCCGCCGCGGTGGACATCCCGGTCACGGTCAAGTGCCGCATCGGTATCGACGAGCAGGAAGACTATGCCACCTTCGCGGCTTTCGTCGATACCGTGGCCGCGGCTGGCTGCCGGACCTTCATCATCCATGCCCGCAAGGCCTGGCTGCAGGGCCTGAGCCCGAAGGAAAATCGCGACATCCCACCCCTGCGTTACGATTGGGTCTATCGCCTCAAGGCCGAACGTCCCGGATTGGAGATCATCCTCAACGGTGGTATTCGCAGCCTGGATGAGGCGGAGGCGCACCTGGAACGGGTGGACGGCGTCATGCTCGGCCGCGAGGTCTATCACCACCCCTGGTTGCTGGCGGAGGTGGATGGGCGCCTGTACGGCGACGACCACCCGGTGGACGACCCACGGGATATCGCGCAGGCCATGCTTCCCTACATCGAGGCACAACTTGCCCGGGGCACCCATCTCAAGCACATGACCCGCCATATGCTGGGCCTGTTCCAGGGGCAACCCGGCGCCCGCGCCTGGCGCCGCCACCTGAGTGAGAATGCCCACCACCCGGGGGCGGGTATCCGGGTGGTGGAGGATGCTCTGGAGAAGATGGCTGCGGCGGCATGGACTGCAAGGGAGGGTGGCACAGAGGCTCAGGAGGGTGATGCCTCAAGCCCGGCGGCGGGTGTCGGCCGCATGGACGCGGCCGTCAAGCCTACAGGGATGTATTCACGGCGTCCCGCCGCCGGGCTTGAGGCATCAACCTTGGCAGATCTGCAACAGGCAACGGGTGAATGATCGACCCGTCTATCCAGTGCTCCACCTGCGGCGCCTGCTGCTGCCGTTTCGAGGTGTTGCTGCTCTCGGACACCGGCGTGCCCGAACAGTATGTCGAACACACCACCTGGGGCCCGAGCCGGATGCGGCGCCTGGAGGACGGCTGGTGCGCGGCCCTGGACCGCAATACCATGCTGTGTGGCATCTATGAACAACGTCCCCTGATCTGCCGCCGCTTCGACATGGGTGGGGAGGAATGCCGCGAGGCGGTCGCCGACTGGGAACAGGAAAACCAGGTTTGAGGAGCGCCTGACATGCACGCCACCCTGCCATTGCTCAAGGACACTGATTTCCCGTCACTGCGGCGAGGGGCGCTGGAAACCCTGCAGGTCAATCTCGGCTATACCTGCAACCAGTCCTGCCTGCATTGCCATGTGAACGCCGGCCCCAATCGTCGCGAACAGATGAGTCGTGAAGGGGTGGAACAGGTGCTGGAGCTGCTGCGCCACAACCGTATTCCCCACCTCGACCTGACCGGTGGCGCGCCGGAACTGAATCCGCATTTCCGCTACCTGGTAGCGGCCGCGCGCGGGCTTGGGGTGCGCGTCACCGATCGTTGTAATCTCACCATCCTGGAGGAGCCCGGCCAGGAGGACCTGGCGGACTTCCTGGCCGGGCAGGGCGTGGCCATCGTTGCCTCCTTGCCCTGCTACCTGGAAGAGAACGTGGATGCCCAGCGCGGTGACCAGGTGTTTGCCCGCAGCGTTCGCGCCCTGCGCCGACTCAACCAGCTGGGGTACGGACAGGGATATCCGGCCCTGCCCCTGAGCCTGGTGTTCAACCCCCAGGGGGCACAGCTACCGCCGCCCCAGCAGGCACTGGAACAGGACTACAAGCGCCACCTGCGGGAAGACTATGGCATCCACTTCGACCAGTTGCTGACCCTGGCCAACATGCCCATCCAGCGCTTCGGTAGCACCCTGGTGTCCAGGGGCCAGTTCGGTTCCTACATGGATACCCTGCGCCAGGCCCATCGTGTGGAGAACCTGGCCGCCGTCATGTGTCGCTCCCTGCTCAGCATCGATTGGCAGGGCTATGTGTACGATTGCGATTTCAACCAGATGCTGCACATGCCCTTGCGCAGGCGCGGTCATGCCCGAACCCATATCCGTGACCTGGTGGGGCAGGACCTGGCCGGCAACCCGGTCATGGTGGCCGACCATTGCTATGGTTGCACCGCGGGCCAGGGTTCCAGTTGTGGTGGCGCCCTGAGTGACTGAGCCGCACCCCAGCCTGTCCGTCATATTGCCGGTGCTGAACGAAGCGGAAGGCATCCGTGCGGTGCTGCAGCCCCTGCAGTCACTGCGCGCCATCGGCCATGAAGTGATCCTGGTGGATGGCGGCAGTACGGACGGTAGCCCGGAACTGGCCACTGAACTGGTTGACCAGGTCCTGCACACCAGCCCTGGCCGTGCCGCGCAGATGCGAGCGG
>JAIVHA010000167.1 GCA_020201295.1 Lysobacteraceae bacterium
ACATCATCTACGTCATCGGCAAGGTCAATCGCCCCGGCAACTTCCCCGTGGTGCGCAGCGTGGACGTGATTCAGGCCCTGTCCATGGCCGGCGGCATGACCCCCTACGCCGCCGCCAACAAGATCCGCATCCTGCGCCGCGAGGGCGGCCGCCAGACCGCCATCCCCTTCGCCTACGGCGACATCGAGAAGGGCGAGAAGCTGGAGCAGAACATCGTGCTGCGGGCGGGGGATGTGGTGGTGGTGCCCTAGGAGGAATGGCACTGACTTAACGTCATTGCGAGCGAAGCGCGGCAATCTCCTACCATGAAATCAGTCAGTTGGAGAAGCTGCTGCGCGACGAAAACCTGTCACCCCGCCTGGTAAAACGCCTGGATGATCTGTTCCCGGGCACCCTGCATGTACGCGATATTGGCCTGAAGGCCGACCTACAAAGGCCCGTTTACCCGGTAGTTGCAATACATTCCCTGGCACGAGGCATGAAGTCCCTGCACGGGTCCTTCGAGCGCTGGCCTTGAACCGTGCGCCTGGAATGCACCGCAGTGCGGTCCGGCCTGGGCACTGTAGGAGCGGCGCGAGCCGCGAATGTTCGCGGCTTGCGCCGCTCCTGCAGGTGGAATTTTGCAATGATCGGGGGTATCTGGCCGTATGCCGGACTTGAAATGCCCGGCCATTGGCCGTACGCTTTCTGGCAAGGAGCGTCCCACCATGACGGAATCCACATTGAATCCCTCCCGCAAGCGGGCCCGCGCCGAGCGCCTGGAGGCGCGTGTCACGGCCGAGCAGAAACGCCTCATCGAACATGCCGCCACACTGCAGGCTTGCACGGTGACTGAGTTCATGGTCACGACCCTGCAGGAGGCCGCGCGGCGCACGATCGAGGAACACCACCGCTTCGAGCTTTCCCTCCGGGACAGCCAGGCCTTCGTGGAGGCCCTGCTGCACCCCGGGCCGGCCACGGATCGCCTTCGCGAAACGGTGCGTCGCTACCGCAAGGCCACCGGCGACTGAGGGGTGGCCGCGGCGCGTTTGTCCGATCTGCGCATCGAGTTGCTCGGCCCGCGGCATGACCGCGCCGCGTTCTCCTGCGGCGTCGACGCGCTGGACCGGTATTTGCGCACCCAGGCCAGGCAGGAGCTGCGCAAGCACATCTCCACCCCCTTCGTGCTACTCCTTACCGATACGCGCGTGGTGGGCTTCTATACCCTCTCCGCCGCCGCGATCGACCTGCCCGAACTGCCCCCCGAAATCGCCCGCAGGCTGCCGCGCTACCCCAGGATACCCGCGACCCTGCTCGGCCGCCTGGCCGTCGACCAGCGACATCGGGGCAGAGGATATGGACGCTACCTGCTGGCGGATGCGTTGCACCGGTGCTTGCATAGCGAGATCGCATCCTATGCGGTGATCGTCGATGCCAAGGACGATGACGCGCGCCGATTCTATGCGCGCGAGGGCTTTCTCCCCTTCCCCGACCAACCATCCCGGCTGTTCCTGCCAATGGCGGTGATCGCCGGGCTGTTCAGGCAGGATTGACCCGATCATGGCAATACACAGTGCGGTCCGGCCTGGGCACTGTAGGGGTGACGCCAGTCGCGATGGAACCGGCCCAGCGATCACGGCGGGCGAACACGAAAACCGCAAAACTTCCCGACAACGGCTGGACAGGCCAGGGGAAATCCCGGATCATCGGCACTGGAGTGAGGAGTCGCATGCCGGGCGGGTGGCCTTAGTCAGTGGAAAACGCCCCGACCACATCGGCAGCGAACATAACGATCAGAATTATAAGGGGTCTTTTCCCAATGCTGCCGAACCGTCCGAGTCGCGGCTGGCTGGCCATGGCGGCCTGCCTCAGTCTGCCCCTCCAGGCCGCCGAGTGGGTGGCGGAACCGTCCATCCAGTTGCGTGGCGAATACAATGACAATGTGCGCCTGACCACCACCGACCATGGCAGTTCCTGGGCCGCCACCCTCGACCCGCGCCTGCACCTCGCGCGCCGCACGCAGCTGTGGGACCTGGGCGCCAATGCCCGCCTGCGTGGCACCCGCTACACCGGCGAGCACAACCTGGATACGGTGGACCAGTTCCTCGACGCCAGCCTGCAGCGCCGCTTCGAGCGCGGCAGTTTCGACGCCAGCGCCGGTTACGTGCGCGACACCACCTTGCAGAATGAATTCCTGGACCAGGACACCGGCCTGGTGACCAACCAGATCGACCGCACCAGCCGCAACCTGCGCCTGGCGGGGAAGGGCATGTTCAACGAGCGTACCTTCCTGGAGGCTGCCGTTTCCTACCGTGACCTGGAGTACGAGGACGGCGCCCGGAGCAACCTGCTGGACTACGATTACTTCACGCCCTCACTGACCCTCAGCCACCAGCTCAATGCCAAGACCCGGCTGTTCGGGGTCCTCAGCCATTCCCGTCTCGACTACGACAGCGACAGTGAGTTCGAATCCAAAACCGACAGCCTGCAGCTGGGCGCCAGCCACAAATTCACCGAGACCTGGACCCTGAGCGGCTCCGTGGGCAGCCGGCGCACCCGCACCAGCTCCCTGGTGCAGGTTGCAATCCCATGCCCAGATCCTTTTGGATTTCTCACTTGTGGCTCAACTTTAGAACCACGCGACAGCCGCACCACCGGCCTGGTGTACAACCTGAGCCTGGAGCGGGAACTGGAAACGGGCAATATCAGCCTGAGCGCCTCCCGCTCCGTGACCCCCAGCAGCACCGGCTCCGAAACCGACACCACCACCGTGAACCTGTCTGGCAGCCACCGCTTTACGCCTCAATTATCGGCGCGCCTGGTCGTTAGTTACCTGCAGTCAGAGACCGTGGGCGGCACCAGCACCCAGGCCGACGCCGATCGCTACCGGGTCTCCCCGAGCCTGCGCTGGCAACTGGACCGGGACCTGGCACTGAGTGCCGGTTACCACTACACCCGGGTCACGCGCGATACCGTTACCGATGATGCTGACAGCAACGCGGTATATGTGAGCCTGGGCTACAGCTGGCCACGCATGGCGGTGTCGCGGTAAGGAATGCACATCCTGTAGGAGCGGCCTTTGGCCGCGAACCTTCGCGGCCAAAGGCCGCTCCTACAGGCAACGATTGGGCTTATCAGGGCAATAGCAACATATGCAGGAAGAACAGAACAAAGACCTCAGGGACTACCTGGACGCCTTCAAGCGCCGGCGCTGGGCCATCATGGGCATCGCCCTTGCGATCTTCGTCATCGGCCTGATCACGGCCCTGGCGCTGCCGCCCACCTATCGCTCGGCCGCCACCATCCTGATCGAGGAACAGCAGATCCCCAGCGAACTGGTGCAATCGACCGTTACCAGCTATGCCGCGCAGCGCATCCAGACCATCAGCCAGCGGGTCATGACGCGCCAGAACCTGATGGACATCATCGAGCGTTTTGGTCTTTACGTGGAAGACCGCAAACGTTACACCACCGAGGAAATCCTCGAGGCCATGCGCGAGGACATCGCCCTGGACATGATCAGCGCCGAGGTGGTGGACCCGCGCACCGGGCGGCCCACTGCCGCCACCATCGCCTTTTCACTGGGGTTCCACGGTGAGAACCCGCAGCAGGTGCAGCGCGTGGCCAATGAGCTGACCACCCTCTACCTGCAGGAAAACATCCGCAGCCGCACCCTGCGCGCCGACGAGACCTACAGCTTCCTGTCCGACGAGGCCGACCGCCTGAGCGCCCAGATCGCCCAGCTGGAGGAACGCCTTGCCGAGTTCAAGACCCGCAATGCCGACACCCTGCCGGAGCTGCAGCCCCTGCTGCGCCAGCAGGCCGACCGCACCGGGCTGGAACTGTCCGACATCGCCAACCAGATCCGCTCCCAGGAGGAGCGCCGCTTCTACCTGGAGGCCCAGCTGAGCCAGCTCGAACCCCATGGCAGCGACATCGCCCTGAGCCCCGGCGCGCGCCTGAAGGCGCTGCGTACCGAGTACATCGGCCTGGTGGCGCGCTATTCGCCCGACCATCCCGACGTCAAGCGCCTCAAGCGCGAGATCGCCGGCCTGGAGCGGGAGACGGGTCAGGTGGAATCCAGCACCGAACTGCTGGAACAGCTCGACGGCCTGCGCACCGAACTGGCGGCGACCCGCGAGCGTTATTCCGGGGAACATCCCGATGTGCTGCGCCTGACCCGCGCCATCGCCGGCGTGGAACAAGCCATCGCCGAGGCTGGCGACAATCCGGGCAACGCTCCAGAGCGCGCCCCGGACAACCCGGCCTATGTCAACCTGCAGGCCCAGCTCAACGCGGTGGAAAACCAGCTCCGCTCCCTGGCCGGCAAGCGCGCCAGCGTCGAGGCGCACCGCGCCGAACTGGAGCAGCGCCTGGCCATCATCCCGCAGGTGGAGGCGGAGTACCGCATCCTGACCCGCAACCTGGAAAACACCACCGCCAAATACCAGGAGATGAGCGCCAAGCTGATGCAGGCCCAGGTGGGACGCCAGCTGGAGGCGGAAAGCCGCGGCGAGCGCTTCACCCTCATCGAGCCGGCGGCCCTGCCCGAGGAACCCATCAAGCCCAACCGCCCGGCCATCATCTTCCTGAGCCTGGTGCTGGCCCTGGGCGCGGGCCTGGGCTATGCCGCCGTGGCGGAGAGCCTGGACACCTCCGTGCGTGGCGTGAAGGGCGTGCTGAACGCGGTGCAGGCCGCGCCCCTGGCGGTGATCCCCTACCTGGCCAACGACCGCGAGGTAAAGCGCGGCAAGCGCAAGACCTGGCTCATCGTCGCCCTGGTGCTGGGGGCCATCGGACTGGTGGTGCTGCTGTTCCACCTGTTCGTCAGCCCCCTGGATGTGCTCTGGTTCCGCGTCCTGCGCCGCGCCAGCAACACCACGGGGCTGGATTTGTAGCGCGCCGGGCTTACAGGGCAGTGGCGGGGTTATCGCGACTGGCGTCGCTCCCACACCACCCTGACCCGCGGCCCAGCAAGTAGGAGCGACGCCAGTCGCGATGGCCAAGGGCAGACTGGGCCGGCCCGAGGCCTTGCTCAATCAATCCCTTATGCCCCCTGCCATTAAAGCCGGGAGCCGATTACCCGATACACTGTATTGGATGATGCGAAAAACATGGTAGATTTTTGACGGTCGGCGGGTGACTTTCCCGCCGCCCAGGTTCAGTATCGAGGTCCCGCAATATGGAACGAATCAAACAGGCGCTGGACAAGGCCCGCCAGGAGCGCGCATCCCACCCCGCCACGCCGGCGGTGGAAATGGCCCGCCCCACCTCCCCCCAAGAGGTGCAGTACACCCGCACCCGCACGGTAAAGGTGCCCAGAAACGTGCTACGGGAGAACCGCATCGTGACCGGCATCGGCGAGGGACCCTTCAGTGACGCCTACAAGATCCTGCGCACCCAGGTGCTGCAGCGGCTGCGCGAGAACGACTGGAACGTGCTGGCCATCACCAGCCCCGGCGCCGCCGAGGGCAAGACCCTGACCGCCATCAACCTGGCCGCCAGCCTGGCCATGGAAGTGGACTATACCGTGCTGCTGGTGGACGCCAACCTGCGTCATCCCAGCATCCACGAACAGCTGCACCTGCCCCCGGGCAAGGGCCTGAGCGAGTACCTGCTCGATGACGAACCGGTGGAGAACCTGCTGATCCACCCCGAGGGTTTCGATCACCTCACCATCCTGCCCGGCGGCCGGCCCTTGATGAATTCCTCGGAAATGCTCAACTCGCCGAAGATGTCCCGGCTGGTGGAGGAAATGAAACAACGCTACCCCAGCCGCATCGTCATCTTCGACCTGCCGCCGGTGCTCGATGCCGCCGACGCCCTGGCCTTCTCGCCCTACGTGGACGCCGCCCTGCTGGTGGTGGAGGAAGGCAAGACCGGCCGCCAGGACCTGGAACGGGCGGTGGAACTGCTGGGCAGCACCAATGTGCTGGGCACGGTGCTCAACAAGTCGCAGCCCGCGAACTAGGAGCCTGTAGGAGCGGCCTGCGGCCACGATGGCGCAACCGGTAAACAGGCTACCGGACCAAATGTAGGAGCGGCCTCCGGCCGCGAACGGACTTGCCAGACCCGGTTCGCGGCCGCAGGCCGCTCCTACAAATGCATTGCAATAACCGGGACCGGCACGACGGCCCGACAACCAGGTGCCAAGATGTACGAAACGTTCTACGGTTTCCGCGAAAAGCCCTTCTCCTTGCTGCCCGACGCGAGCTTCCTGTACCTGAGCGAAAAACACCGCATGGCGCTGACCCTGCTGGAGTACGGCCTCATGAACCAGGCCGGCTTCACCGCCATCACCGGCCAGATCGGCACTGGCAAGACCACCCTCATCCGTCACCTGCTGACCAACATGGAACAGCAGCACCGCGTCGGGCTCATTTCCAACACCCACCGCTCCTTCGGCGAACTGCTGCAGTGGATCCTCATGGCCTACGGCCTGCCCCACGCCGGCAAGAGCCGGGTGGAGATGTACCAGGACTTCATGAATTTCATCATCGGCCAGTACGGCGCCGGCAAGCGTACCGTGCTGATCGTGGACGAGGCGCAGAACATGGCGCCCGAAACCCTGGAAGAGCTGCGCATGCTGTCCAACGTCAACGCCGACAAGGACCAGGTGTTGCAGATCATACTGGTGGGCCAGAAGGAACTGCGCGAGACCCTGCGCCGCCCGGACCTGATCCAGTTCGCCCAGCGCATCGCCGTGGACTACCACCTGGATCCGCTGCAGGCGGAGGAGACGCCCGAGTACATCGCCCACCGCCTGGGCAAGGCCGGCGGCGATCCCGAACTGTTCGCGGCGGAGGCCTGCGCCCGCATCCACGCCGCCAGCGGCGGCGTGCCGCGGCTGATCAACCTGCTGTGCGACACGGCCCTGGTCTATGGCTTCGCCGAACAGGCCGCGCGCATCGGCACCGAACTGGTGGAAGACGTCATCCGCGACAAGCAGCAAGGTGGCCTGTTCCCCATCCAGCCGGAACGTCCGGTGGAGACCGGACCCAAGGGATCGACCGAATCTGACCCCATTGGTGTTCCGGCCACCGACCCGGCCCTGGACCTGCTCAAAAAAAAAAGCTGCGGGTAGCCATCGCCTGTGAGGCCGACGCCCTGCGCGACCACC
>JAIVHA010000285.1 GCA_020201295.1 Lysobacteraceae bacterium
GCCCGCTCCTACGGACGTGGTGTCAAGCACCCACCCCCGGAGCCGATTCCCCGCCCCCGCAACGGCCCGCCAGGCGCAACGGCTCACAGCCGATGAAGCCGACAGCGCCGGTGCCCAGAGTCCTCTTCATCGAATGATGGCTTTCCCTGTAGGTCGGACTTCAGTCCGACAATTTGTCAGAATACCACCAACCCCGTCGGACTGAAGTCCGACCTACATGTCGCCGCGCTCACGCGCGATGGCGCGGTGGCCGATGTCGGTGCGGTAATAGATGCCATCCCAGTGAATGCCGCGCACACGTTCGTAGTCGCGCACCTGGGCCTCACCCACGGTGGCACCCAGGGCGCAGACGCACAGCACCCGCCCGCCGCTGGTCACCACCTGGCCATCGGCCTCACGGGTGCCGGCATGGAACACCCGGGTATCGGGCAGCTCGGCATCGAGGCCGCTGATCACATCGCCCTGCCGATAGTCGGCGGGATACCCACCGGCGGCCAGCACCACGCCCAGGGCGACGCGCGGATCCCATTCCGCCGCCACCTGGTCGAGGCACCGATCCAGGGCCGCCTCGCACAACTCCACCAGGTCGCTTTGCAGGCGCAGCAGGATGGGTTGGGTCTCGGGATCGCCGAAACGCACATTGAACTCCAGCACCTTCGGCACGCCCGCGGGACTGATCATGATACCGGCGTAGAGAAAGCCGGTATAGGGGATGCCGTCGGCGGCCATGCCGCGTACCGTGGGCCGGATCACTTCGTCCATGATGCGCCGGTGCATGGCTTCCGTCACGACCGGGGCCGGTGAATAGGCCCCCATGCCGCCGGTGTTGGGACCGGTGTCGCCATCGTTGCGTGCCTTGTGGTCCTGGGAGGTGGCGAGCGGCAGGATATGCTCGCCATCGGCCATGACAATGAAACTGGCCTCCTCGCCCTGCAGGAACTCCTCGATCACCACCCGGTGCCCGGCGCTGCCAAAGGCATTGCCCGCCAGCATGTCGCGGCAGGCGGCGATGGCTTCCTTCTCGGTCTGGGCCAGGATCACGCCCTTGCCGGCGGCCAGGCCGTCGGCCTTGACCACGATGGGCGCGCCCTGCTCGCGGATGTAGGCGATGGCGGCATCGAGGTCGGTGAAGTTGCCGTAGGCGGCCGTGGGGATGCCGTGGCGGGCCAGGAAATCCTTGGTGAAGGCCTTGGATCCCTCCAACTCCGCTGCCGCCCGGCTGGGACCGAAACAGCGCAGGCCGGCAGCCTGGAAGGCATCCACCACACCCTTCACCAGCGGCGCCTCGGGACCGACGATGGTCAGACCGATGGCATGCTCCTGCGCAAAACGCAGCAGCCCGTCCACATCATCCGCGGCGATGGCCACGTTCTCCAGCCCCGCCTCGCGCGCCGTGCCGGCATTGCCCGGCGCCACGAAGACCTTGTCCGCGCGCGGCGACCGGGCCGCCTTCCAGGCCAGGGCATGTTCACGCCCGCCACCGCCGATTACCAATATGTTCACCTAACACCTCGCTTGAAACTTCCAACGCCCCCTGTAGGAGCGGGCTCTGCCCGCGAATGTTCGCGGGCAGAGCCCGCTCCTACAGGGGTGTTGGTGGACCGCCGCCTAATGCCGGAAATGGCGCATGCCGGTGAACACCATGGCCATGCCGTGCTCGTCGGCGGCGGCGATGACTTCCTCGTCGCGCATGGAGCCGCCGGGCTGGATGACGGCCTTGATACCGGCGGCGGCGGCCTGGTCGATGCCGTCGCGGAAGGGGAAAAAGGCATCGGAGGCCATCACCGAACCACGCGCCAGGCAAACAGCAGGTCGCGCAGTTCCTGCTCGTCCGGCGCCTTGTGAGTGACGATACGGGTCTCCTGCATGAGCTGCAGGTCGGCCTCCTGCACCAGCAGGCCACCGGTGACGCGCTTGAAGTCATAACGCGGTGCCGCCTGCGCCGGCCATTGACCGCAGCGCAGCACGCGCACATTCTTCTTGGCCGCCAGTATCGGCAGGGCGGCCGCGTCGATCTCCGGCGCAATGATCACCTCCACGAACTGACGCTCGACGATGGCAGCGGCCGTGGCCGCGTCCAGCACGCCATTGAAGGCGATGATGCCCCCGAAGGCCGACTCGGGGTCGGTCTGATAGGCACGGTCATAGGCCTCCAGCATGTTCTTGCCGTGGGCCACGCCGCAGGGGTTGGCGTGCTTGACGATGACGCAGGTCGGGCCCTCGGAGAAGGTCTTCACGCACTCCAGGGCCGCGTCGGTATCGCCGATGTTGTTGTAGGACAACTCCTTGCCCTGCAACTGCTCGGCGGTGGCCACCGAGGCCTCGCCACGTTCATGTTCCACATAAAAGGCCGCGCCCTGGTGCGGGTTCTCGCCATAGCGCATGCCCTGGGCCTTGCGCACCTGCAGGCTGAAGGTCTCGGGGAAGCGGGCGTCGGCACCGTCCATATTGCGGCCACCCAGGTAATTGGAGATGGCGCCGTCGTAGCGCGCCGTGTGCTGGAAGGTCTTCACCGCCAGGCGGTAGCGGGTGGCGTCGGTGACGGCGCCATTATTGGCCGCCATGTCCGCCAGTACAGTGGCGTAGTCAGCGGCATCCACGACCACGGTGACGGCAGCATGGTTCTTGGCGGCGGCGCGCAGCATGGTGGGGCCGCCGATGTCGATGTTCTCGATGGCCGTCTCCAGGTCGCAATCGGGTTTGGCCACGGTCTGTTCGAAGGGATAGAGGTTCACCACCACCAGGTCGATGGGCGGGATGTCGTGCTCGGCCATGACCGCTTCATCCGTACCGCGCCGCGCCAGGATGCCGCCGTGGACCTTCGGGTGCAGGGTCTTGACCCGGCCGGCCATCATCTCCGGAAAACCGGTGTAGTCGGACACCTCGACCACGGCCACGCCATTGTCGGCCAGCAGTTTGGCGGTGCCGCCGGTAGAGAGGATCTCCACGCCGCGGGCCTGCAGTTCACGGGCGAATTCAAGGATGCCGGTTTTATCGGATACGCTGAGCAGCGCGCGCTGGATGGGGGGCATGATCAATACTCGTTGTTGTGATGTAATTAAGCAGATGATGGTGAAGTACGTCCCCTCTCCCTCTGGGAGAGGGGACAGGGTGAGGGCTGTGGATTCATTTCCCCCTCACCCCAACCCTCTCCCC
>JAIVHA010000025.1:0-14447 GCA_020201295.1 Lysobacteraceae bacterium
CATCCACGGCTTCCAGGATCTGGGCAATACTGATTTCGCTGGCAGGGCGCCGCAGGCAGTAGCCGCCACCGGGGCCACGCAGGCCGGTGACCAGGCCGCTCTTGCGCAGGCGCGCAAACAGCTGTTCCAGGTAGGATACGGAAATGGATTGCTCGACCGAGATGTCCGCCAGGGTAACGGGACCATCGCGGTGGCGCAGGGCGAGTTCCATCATCGCGGTTATGGCATGACGGCCTTTGGTGGAAAGTTTCATGGCAAACCTCTCAGTTTTTACGGTTGAAGAGTAGCGCGGGTGGGTATCTGGATTCCCCAGCGCAGGGATGGGAATAGTTTTATAATACTTGACTTAATTAGTCAAGATTAAATTCCGACTATTTTTGTCAACCACTCTCGAATCACCGCCTGGTTGCCGCCCGAGCGAAAATTCAGCAATATAGGGTCCGAGGCTGAAAATTTCCGGATTACAGAACCTTAACCAGGGCGACCGGGTATAAAAATAGACAATCCCGCGAGGAGTGGAGTGACAATGGCTGCAAACGAGCAAGACAAGCTGAAACAGGAACGGCGTGGTGCGGTTCGGGACAAACTGGCAACCCTGGTGCAGACCCGCACCGAGGCCCTGGCGCTGTTCAGTGACCTGATCAGTCGGCGTCCCTTTGCCGTGGACCCCGAGGTCCGGAATGCCCTGCAGGAATTCTGCGAGGCGCTCATCGACTATACCGCCAGTGCCCACTTCCAGCTCTATCGTTTCCTGGAAACCAACATCGAGCGGCGCGCGCCCGTATTGAAGGTGGCCGATGAGGTGTATCCCCATATCGTGCGTACCACGGATGCCATTTTGGAATTCAATGACAAGTACGAGAAGGCCCGCCTGGAAGACTGTGTCGACTGCCTGCCAGAGGATCTGTCCCGGCTGGGCGAGGCCCTGGCGGACCGCATCCAGCTCGAAGACCGCATGATCGGGGTACTGTCAGGCGCCCGTCACTGATCCCCTTCCTCCATCAACTGGCGCGCCTGTTCCCGTGACAGGTAGCGCCAGGGTCTTGGCACCAACCCCGGTACCCGCGTCCGGTAGCGCTCGTAGATCTCGCCCAGTTCGCGCACCAGCTTCCGTTCTTCCAGGTGCGAACCTGCCACCAGGTAGGCCGTGATCCACAGGGCCGATACCAGTCCAGCGGCATTCATGTCCCGGGTCCAGAGGATCACCAACCCGAAGCTGTACCAGGGATGGCGCACGAAGCGGTGCCAGACGGACAGCCGGAAGGCACCCGGCCGGGTCCGGCCCTCCCGCCACTGCCGCAGGCCGAGGAAGTCGAGGCTGTCATAGGCACGGCTGCTGTGCAGAAATCCCACCAGGGCGAGCAGGGCAAGGCCGTTGGCCAGCCAGGCCCAGGCGCCCGACCAACGCCACAGATAGGGGCCTTCATATATAAGAAAGAGCCCCACGGGACCGGCCAGCAGCACCAGCGCCAGCAGGTTGTAGCCCAGCCGGTAGCCGGGGCGCAGGCGCGGCCAGTGCCGGGCCACCCAGTCCTTGCTGGCCGGGCTGGCCAGCAGCGAATGCAGCCCGAAATAGACCAGCCAGGCGAGACTGAGATAAATTAATAAGATACGATGTTCATCCATGGATATCCCGAGAGCCCTGAGGCTGATTCAAAGGTTGAGAATATACCGATATACTGCCCGGCTGAATCTTTTTCGTGCGCCAAGGGCGCCTACGCCAACACCCCGACCGAGGATTACAGTATGGATCACGGCACCACCCTGACCCAGTTCATCATCGAGGAGCAGCGCCGCATCCCGGGCGCCACCGGTGATTTCACCTCCCTGCTCAATGACGTGGTGACTGCCTGCAAGAAGATTGCCTGCGCCGTCAACCGCGGTGGCTTGATCGGCATCCTGGGCTCCGCCGGCAGCGAGAATGTCCAGGGCGAGACCCAGAAGAAGCTCGACATCATATCCAACGATGTCATGGTCAACTCCCTGGAGTGGACCGGCCACCTGGCCGGCATGGCCTCCGAGGAAATGGACGATCCCCTGCCCATCCCGGCCATGTACCCGAAGGGCAAGTACCTCATCCTGTTCGATCCCCTCGACGGTTCCTCCAACATCGACGTGAACGTCTCGGTCGGTACCATCTTCTCCATCCTGTGCGCGCCGGAAGACTGCGAGAACCCGACGCTGGAGGACTTCCTGCAGCCTGGCACCAGGCAGATCTGCGCCGGCTACGCGGTGTACGGGCCGGCCACCATGCTGGTGCTGACCTCCGGCCACGGCGTCAATGGCTTCACCCTGGATCGTTCCATCGGCGAGTTCATCCTGTCCCACCCGGACATGATTATCCCCGCCGACACCCGCGAGTTCGCCATCAACATGTCCAACCAGCGCCACTGGGAAGCCCCCGTCAAGCGCTACGTGGATGAGTGCATCCAGGGCCAGGAAGGCCCCCGCGGCGAGGACTTCAACATGCGCTGGGTCGCCTCCATGGTGGCGGAAGTGCATCGCATCCTCACCCGCGGCGGCATCTTCATGTATCCCATCGACGAAAAGCTCAAGGCCAGGGACCAGGCAGGCAAGCTGCGCCTGATGTACGAGGCCAACCCCATGGGCTTCATCGTCGAACAGGCCGGCGGCGCCTGCAGCACCGGCCGCGAGCGCATCATGGAGCTCGAGCCCAGCGGCCTGCACCAGCGCGTGCCCGTCATCCTCGGTTCCCGCAACGAAGTGGAGCGCGTGGTGGCCTATCACCGCGAAAGCGACGGCGGCAAGCAGCAGGTGGCGTGATCCGGGCGGACTGCGCTAGAGTGGGCTGAATAAAATTGTATTGGCCACGGAAGCACACGGAATTACACGGAAAGATTGCATTGCTGCCAATGGAAGCCACCCGTAGGAGCGGCCTCTGGCCGCGAACCCTGTGTGGTACGCCGGGCATTCGCGGCCAGAGGCTGCTCCTACGGCGCCTTGCATTACGACGTAAATATTTTCCGTGTAATTCCGTGTGCTTCCGTGGCCATTCAGGTTTTTCGGTTTCATCCCCCTTGAGCTGCAAGGTGTCCGCCATGAATGAACACCCGCCACCGGTTGAAGGCATACAGCGCTTGCTCGACATCATGGCGCGGTTGCGCGATCCCGACGGCGGGTGTCCCTGGGACCGCGAGCAGGACTTCGCTTCCATCGCCCCCTACACCATAGAAGAAGCCTACGAGGTGGCGGAGGCCATCGCCCACGGTGACCCGGAGGAACTGCGCGACGAACTCGGCGACTTGCTGTTCCAGGTGGTGTTCCACGCACGCATGGCCGGGGAGTGCGGTTGGTTCGGCTTCGATGACGTGGTGGAGGCCATCTGCGACAAGATGATCCGCCGCCACCCCCATGTGTTCGCCGATGCGGAGGTGGCCGACGCCCGCGAACAGACCGAGGCCTGGGAGGCCATGAAGGCGCACGAACGGGCGCGCAAGCAACAGGACAGCAGTGTCCTGGCCGGTGTCTCGCTGGCCCTGCCGGGGTTGACCCGCGCGCGCAAGCTGCAGGCGCGTGCCGCGCGCATCGGCTTCGATTGGCCGGAGCAATCCGGCGTATTGGCCAAGGTCCACGAAGAGTTGCGGGAAGTGGAGCAGGCGCTGGAGAGCGGCACCACGGAGGCCATCGAGGAGGAGTTGGGCGACCTGCTGTTCGCCGTGGTGAACCTGGCGCGTCATCGGGAAGTGGATCCGGAAGCGGCGGTGCGCGCCGCCAACAGCAAGTTCACGCGCCGCTTCCAGCGCATGGAGCAATGTGCAAAGGAATCCGGCAATGACCTGTCAGGCCTTGGCCTCGAAGCCATGGATGCGTTGTGGGAGCGCGCAAAGCGCGAAGAGCAGGGTGGCTGACGTCCCCCTGTAGGAGCGGCCTCTGGCCGCGAACCGGCGTGCCACCCTTGTTCGCGGCCAGAGGCCGCTCCTACAGGTGCCATCGGGTTGCCGTGTTGGCAAGGGCAGGTCGTGGTCCTGGCATAAAAAATCCGGCTTGCGGCCGGATGATTCGCTTGCAGGGAATTTGGTCGGGCATGCAGGATTTGAACCTGCGACCCCCTCGTCCCGAACGAGGTGCGCTACCAGGCTGCGCCAATGCCCGAGTCAGTAGTTCCGGTTGACGGAGAACTCCGCCAGTCCATACAAGGCATCCTTGTAGGGCGACTCCGGGAGTGGGGCCAGGGCTGCGATTGCCAGGTCGGCCTCCTCCCGCGCGGATTGCGAAGTGTACGCGATGGCCTGGGTGGATTCAATGGCGGCCCGGACCTCGTCGATGCGCTCCAGGCCACCTTTTTCGATGGCCTTGCGGATGATCTCGGCCTGCTCCGGGGTACCGTTGCGCATGGCGTGGATCAGCGGCAGGGTGGGCTTGCCCCCGGCCAGGTCGTCGCCCAGGTTCTTGCCCATCTCCGCCGCCGAGGCGCTGTAGTCGAGGGCATCGTCGATGAGCTGGAAGGCAGTGCCCAGGTGCATGCCGTAGTGGGCCATGGCCTGCTCGATCGGCTCCGGTTCTCCACCCAGCACGGCGCCGAGTTGCGCGGCGGCCTCGAACAGCTTGGCGGTCTTGTAGCGGATCACCTCGCGGTAGCGTTCCTCGCTGGTGTCGGCGTCATGGCAGTTGAGCAGCTGCAGCACCTCGCCCTCGGCGATGATGTTGGTGGTATGGGAAAGGATCTCCATGACCCGCATGCTGCCCAGGCCGACCATCATTTCGAAGGCGCGCGAGTAGAGGAAATCGCCCACCAGTACGCTGGCCTCGTTGCCCCAGATGGCATTGGCGGTCTGCTGGCCGCGGCGCAGCACGGAGGCGTCCACCACGTCGTCGTGGAGCAGGGTGGCGGTATGGATGTCGTGAATATAATGATCCACGGCCCGGGCATCCGCCGCAACGAGTGCGCGGATGTTGTCGAGGTCGATGATAGTGCTTTGATTAGAAAGCGTTTCTTGCATTTGTGGCGTGGGCATGGGGTGCGTAACCCGGGTTGGTGGCCGGGGGTCCTGCGCCGTCCCCGGGCCGGGGGTCATGGGCTTGCCGTCAGGGCGGGAAGTGTACCCCGGATGCCGGACCGGCACCAGATGAATCGGGTTTGACCGCCGGGCCGGGAGCCTATAGAATTGCCGGTCTTTCGGGCTGCTGTAATTACGTTTTGGAGATTCAGCCATGTATGCGGTAATCAAGACCGGTGGCAAACAATACCGGGTTGCGAAGGGTGACACCCTGCGCGTGGAAAAGCTCGCCGGCGCCGAAGGCGATGCCGTGGAGCTGGGCAAGGTGCTGATGGTAGCCGATGGCGACGACATCAAGGTCGGCGCTCCCTACCTGGACGGCGGCAAGGTGACAGCCACGGTCAAGGCCCAGGGCCGCGGCGACAAGGTGGAGATCATCAAGTTCCGCCGTCGCAAGCACCACATGAAGCGCCAGGGACATCGTCAGTCCTACACTGAACTGGAAATCACCGGTATCACCGGCTGAGCACGAGGTAAAGCAACATGGCACACAAAAAGGCAGGCGGCAGTACCCGTAACGGCCGCGATTCGGAAAGCAAACGCCTGGGCGTCAAGATGTACGGTGGCCAGACCGTCAGCGCCGGCAACATCATCGTGCGGCAGCGCGGCACCCGTTTCCACCCCGGCCTGAACGTGGGCTGCGGCAAGGATCACACCCTGTTCGCCAAGGCCGACGGCGTGGTGACCTTCGTGGTGCGCGGTGACAAGAACCGCAAGTTCGTGGACGTGGTCACGAACTGATCGCGACTACATGACGCGATGCCGAAAGCCCCGTTTCGTGCGGGGCTTTTTGCTTTTTAATGGCCATGGAAGCACACGGAAATACACGGAAAGAATACATTTCGGATAACCTGATCACGTCGTCATTGCGAGCGCAGCGCGGCAATGGCGCATGGCATGGGCAATCGGTTTTTTCTTCTTACTAAGGTGGACATTGACAAAGCCTCACGTCCCGCCGGCAGGACGCCATGAATACATCCCTGTAGGCTTGACGGCCGCGTCCATGCGGCCGACACCTGCCAACGGGACGTGAGGCTTTGTCAATGCAGGGTTTACCTGACAGTTGCAAAAAACCCTTTCGGAAAAGGCACCAAATCCCGATACCGGCAGGATGAGGGGCTATTGTGGATCGAAATGCCGGACCGCACGGGCGGTGAGATCCATGGAGGCACCTGTAGGAGCGGCGCGAGCCGCGAACATTCGCGGCTCGCGCCGCTCCTACAGGAGAGATTTTGCAATGATTGGGTTTAATAACATTTCCGTGTATTTCCGTGTGCTTCCGTGGCCATAATACTCGGCGCGCCCACCCACCGACTGGAACCCCTGCAATGAAATTCGTCGACGAAGCCACCATCCATGTCAAAGCCGGAGACGGCGGCAACGGCTGCGTCAGCTTCCGGCGCGAGAAGTACATCCCCTTCGGCGGGCCCGACGGCGGCGACGGCGGCGACGGCGGCAGCGTGTACCTGGTGGCCGAGGAGAGCGTCAACACCCTGGTGGATTTTCGCTACCAGCGTAACTACAAGGCCGAACGCGGCGAGAACGGTTCGGGGCGTAACTGCACCGGCAAGAAGGGCGAGGACAAGGAGATCCGCGTGCCGGTCGGCACCATGGTCTATGACGTCGACACCGAGGAGCTGATCGGCGACCTGGCGGAGGCCGGCCAGCGGCTGATGGTGGCGCAGGGCGGTTTCCACGGGCTGGGCAACGTGCGCTACAAGAGCTCCACCAACCGCGCCCCGCGCCAGTCCAAGCCGGGCACGCCCGGCGAGCAGCGCGACCTGCGCCTGGAACTGAAGGTGCTGGCCGACGTGGGCCTGCTGGGCAAGCCCAATGCCGGCAAATCCACCTTCATTCGCGCGGTGTCCGCCGCCCGTCCCAAGGTGGCCGACTATCCCTTCACCACCCTGTACCCGAACCTGGGCGTGGTGCGCGTGGCGCCCCATCGTGGTTTCGTGGTGGCGGACATCCCCGGCCTGATCGAGGGCGCCGCCGAGGGCGCCGGTCTGGGCATCCAGTTCCTCAAGCACCTGGCACGCACGCGCCTGCTGCTGCACTTGGTGGATGTGCTGCCGCCCGATGGCTCCGACCCGGTGGCCGAGGCCCGCGCCATTGTCCACGAGTTGGAGAAGTACAGCCCGGAACTGGCGGAGAAGGAACGCTGGCTGGTGCTGAACAAGCTCGACCTCATCCCCGAGGACGAACGCGAGGCCCACTGCCAGGCCATCGTGGATGGCCTGGGTTGGCAGGGGCCGGTGTTCCGCATTGCTGCGCTCAGCAAGCTGGGTACCGAGGCGCTGTGTCAGCGCATCATGCTGGACCTGGAAGAGAAGGGATTCGGCGAGAAATGATGCCCACGATAACCCTGTAGGAGCGGCCTTCGGCCGCGAAGGGTTTTGTGGTTTGCTAATTCGCGGCCGAAGGCCGCTCCTACAGGGGCGTGCCGTGGCGGGTGTTCATAGGTCCCCCCATCTGGCACAAAGCATCGATAGCCGGTATCTTGCCAGTCTTTATATTCCATACGCAGATGGGCCTGATCCAGGCCTATGAATCCCGCTTCCAGGAACATGGCCTGCACACGGCGCAGATCCTGCTCACCCACGAGGACCTGGCCGACCGCGAACGCTATCTCAATGCCCGCAGCACCCTGCGCTCCCTGCTTGCGCTTGGCGTCATCCCGGTGGTGAACGAGAACGACACCGTCGCTACCGACGAGATCCGCTTCGGCGACAACGACACCCTGGCGGCCCTGGTGGCCAACCTGGTGGAGGCGGACCTGCTGGTCATTCTCACCGACCAGGAGGGTATGTACGAGCAGGACCCGCGCGCCAACCCCGAGGCCACCTTCATCTCCGAGGCCCAGGCCGGTGATCCGCGCCTGCTGGTCATGGCCTCCGGCACGGGCGGTGCCCTGGGGCGCGGCGGCATGGCCACCAAGGTGCAGGCGGCGACGCGCGCGGCCCGCTCCGGCACTGCCACCCTGATCGCCCACGGGCGTGGCGAGGACGTGTTGAATGCCATCGCCGCGGGCCACGAGCTCGGCACCCTGTTGCATCCATCCACCAGCCCCATGGCGGCGCGCAAGCGCTGGCTGGCGGGGCATCTGCAGGCGCGTGGCCGGCTGATGCTGGATGCGGGTGCGGTACGGGTGCTGCGCGAGTCGGGGCGCAGCCTGCTGCCGGTGGGGGTGGCGCGGGTGGAAGGAAGCTTCCAGCGCGGGGAGCTGGTGATCTGCCAGGCCGATGACGGTACGGAGGTGGCGCGCGGCCTGGTGAACTACAGTGCCGAGGAGGCGCGCCGCATCATCGGCAAGCCCAGCGACCAGATCGAAGCACTGCTGGGGTACGTGGACGAGCTGGAGCTGATCCATCGCGACAACCTGGTGCTCAGTTGAGTGGTGGACCGGCGGGCACAAAAAAGCCGGTCAGCGACCGGCTTTTTCGCGTCACCCCCGCAGGGATGGACTCAGGCCTGCAGGCTGCGCAGGCGCTGGTTCAGGCGGCTCTTGTGGCGAGCGGCCTTGTTCTTGTGGATCAGACCCTTGCCGGCCATGGCGTCGATCACGGGGACGGCCGCCTTGTAGGCTTCCTGGGCGCTGCCGGCTTCGCCGGTGGCCGCGGCCTTCATCACGTTCTTGATGCGCGTACGCAGCAGGGAGCGCTGGCCGGCGTTCTGCTGACGATGCTTTTCTGCCTGGCGGGCGCGCTTGCGAGCTTGTGCCGAATTAGCCAAGGTTCGACTCCTGTTAACCGTAAAATAAAGATCGCGTATGATGCGGATTTTTGACCCCGCTGTCAATGCTTGGCGGGCTGGGTCCGCGCGGGATCTTTCCCGGCCGGACGGTCACGGGCCTACAGGGCGGGCATGAGCGAAAAACTCTTTAAAAACACCGCGACCGTCGGAGGCATGACCCTGGTTTCCCGGGTCCTGGGCCTGGTCCGGGACATGGTGTTCGCCCGTTTCGGGGTGGGGCCGGGCATGGACGCCTTCTTGGTAGCCTTCAAGATCCCCAATTTCATGCGCCGTCTGTTCGCCGAAGGGGCCTTCTCCCAGGCCTTCGTGCCGGTGCTGGCCGAGTACAAGAACCAGCGCAGCCACGAGGAGGTCCGCTCCCTGCTGGACCGGGTGACCGGCACATTGCTGGGGGTGCTGGGTGGCCTCACCCTGCTGGGGGTGCTCGGCAGCCCGGTGCTGGTCACCCTGTTCGCGCCCGGTTTCCTCGACGATCCGATCAAGTTCGACCTGACGGCGGAGCTGCTCGGCATCACCTTCCCCTACCTGATGCTCATCTCCCTGGTGGCCATGGTGGCGGGCATCCTCAACACCTACGGCCGTTTCGCAGCCCCGGCCTTTGCACCCGTGTGGCTGAACGTCATCCTGATCGGCGCCGCCCTGCTGGTGGCGCCGCGCCTGGAGGAACCCATGCTGGCCCTGGCCTGGGGGGTGCTGCTGTCCGGGGTGGTGCAGTTGCTCTTCCTGCTGCCGTCCCTGGCGCGGCTGCGTCTCATGCCGCGTCCGCGCTGGGGCTGGCGCGATTCCGGGGTGCGCAAGATCCTGCGCCTCATGGGGCCGGGCATCCTCGGTTCCTCGGTGGCGCAGATCAACCTGCTGTTCGACACCCTGATTGCCTCTTTCCTGGTCACCGGCAGCGTCAGCTGGCTGTATTACTCCGACCGCCTGGTGGAGTTCCCGCTCGGCATCTTCGGCATCGCGCTCGCCACCGTGATTCTGCCCAGCCTGTCACGCCACCATGCCGCCGCCGACCCGGACCAGTTCGCCCGCACCCTGGACAGCGGCCTGCGCTGGGTGCTGCTCATCGGCCTGCCGGCGGCGGCGGGCCTGACGCTGCTGGCGGCGCCCACGCTGGCCACCCTGTTCCTGTACGGCGGCTTCACACCGGAGGACGTGCGCATGGCGGCGCTCAGCCTGATGGCCTACAGCCTGGGACTGCCCGGTTTCATGCTGGTGAAGATCCTGGCACCGGCCTTCTACGCCCGCCAGGACATGCGCACGCCGGTGAAGGTGGCGATCACCGCGTTGCTCAGCAACATGGTGCTCAATATATTGTTCGTGGTCCCACTGGTGCTGCTGGCCTTCGCCGGTCCCCACGCCGGCCTGGCACTGGCCACCTCCATTGCCGCCTATGTGAACGCTGGCCTGCTGTACCGCCACCTGCGCAAGCAGGAGGCCTATCACCCGCTCACGGGCTGGGGCCCCTGGCTGGCGCGCATCATTGTGGCCACCCTGGCCCTGGGCCTGGTGGTGGGGATCGGTGCGCCGGCCCTGGAGCAGTGGACGGAATGGCCAGCCCTGCAGCGCGCCTGGCAGCTGTTGCTATGGGTGCTGGCCGGTGTCGCCACCTACCTGCTGGTGTTGCGCCTGCTGGGGATGAAGCTCAGCCACCTGTGGGCACCGACGCGCATGCAGTGAGATCCAGGGAGGCGCGCGCAGGAGCGGGCTTTGCCCGCGAACATTCGCGGCCCGGCGCCTCGCAATAGCACTACAGGTCGTTGGCGCAAGATGCTTGATCTTGCGGCCATTTTGCGACTTAATGAAATTCTCGACGTGCCGCGCATACCAGCTGCGAGACGACTTTATGCCAACCGACACCATGTTTACTCATTATGACAAACGATCAAAACAGCAAATATCAGTCCTATCTTAAAAGAGCGTGGGTAATCTATGCGCTAATGACGGTTGTCCTCATCCTGGTGTTGGTGCTGTTAGTCGCACAGGACAACGAAGAGAGATTTTTCTTCACGATAATGCCTGCGGCAGCAGCGTATGTTTTTCGTCCGACTGAAAGGTACCTGGACAAGCTCATTTTCAAGTTCACAGGCGTTTCCAAACCGAAAGAAAATTGAGGCAGAGCCGGGGTCGGACCATGGGAACATGCTGATGGAGAAGGAAATAGTTTCCAGGAATCCGCGATATTTTGTCTTAGAGGCACCATTTCAGGGGTGAAACAGCCGTAATAAGCATCCAGGCAGCTGCGGGTGCGATCCTGATGGCTTACGGGGTGATTTTGGCAGGCAAAATTGGGCTGATAAGCGGGGATTGGGCGCTGGATCCCGTCGGTAAGCCTTTTTGGACAATGGGTTGGCTTGGTCCGACCCCCGGTTTTCCCGGTTTTCGGACCGCTATAATCATTCCATGAAACAAAACCCTCATGCACCGCCAAACAATTTCATGGATTTGCTGCTGGACGCGGTCTGTGTGGTCGACCGTGACGGGTGCTTTCTTTTCGTCAGTGCGGCGAGCGAGCGTATCTTTGGTTATCCACCGGAAGAGATGGTTGGCAGGCCCGTTATCGACTTCGTGTATCCCGGCGATCGGGAAAAAACGCTGCACGCCATTACTGAAATCCTCGACGGTGATCTGAAACCCTATTTTGAAAATCGTTATGTGCGTAAGGATGGGAAGATCGCCCATATCATGTGGTCTGCCCGCTGGTCGGAGTCCGAACAGATCAGGGTGGCGGTGGCCCGTGACATCACCGAACAAAAGCACGCGGAATCGTTGCAGGCCGCCCTTTATGCCATCTCCGAGGCGGCCAATGCGTCCGAGGATCTGCCGGCGTTGTTTCAACGTATTCACAAAGTGGTCAAAGACCTGCTCCTGGCCACGAATTTCGTCGTAGCACTCTATGATTCGGACAACGACGAACTCAGCTTCCCTTATGTCGCAGACCAGGATGGCCTGGCGCCGGACCCGAAAACGCCGAAGCCGGACGATCTGATCGCGCGGGTCGTGCGTACCGGCCAGGCATTACTGATGACGCCGGAAACCGCCGCTTCCCTCCTGCCGCAACTGGCTGCCGAAGCAAATCCGGATGTGCCGAACTGGCTCGGGGTTCCCCTCGAGGCTGCCAGTGGCACTATCGGTGCGCTGGTGGTGCAGTGCCATGCCGGCGATGTGTGTTATACCGCGCAGGACCGTGATCTGCTGCAGTTTGTCGCGGTCCAGGTCGCCGCAGCCATCGAGCGCAAGAGAATGCATGGCCGCTTGGAGTACATGGCTAACCATGATCAGTTGACCGGTCTGGCGAGTCGTGCGCTTTTCCTGGATCGTCTTCAGATGGCGTTGTCAAGAGCCCGTCGGGGTAAGATCCGGTTGGCGGTTTTGTATCTGGACCTGGATGAATTCAAGCGGGTGAATGACACATATGGTCATACCGTGGGTGATCACCTGCTGCAGGAAGTGGCGCGTCGCCTGACGCATTATGTCCGTGAATCGGATACGGTAGGGCGGCTGGGTGGTGACGAGTTCATCGTGCTCCTCGATGGCATAAAGCAACCTGAGTGTGCGACCATCGTCATGGAGAAAATCCATGCAGTCCTCTCCGCGCCCTACGAACATGCCAAGGTGACATTGCAGGTGACCTCCAGTATCGGCGTTGCCCTGTATCCGGAGGACGGCGCGGACGAGCATGAATTGATCCGCTATGCGGATAAGGACATGTACGAGGCCAAAAGAAAGCCCCTGTAGCCAAGCTGAACATCCCTTTTAACCCCGGTTCGTGATGGCTCGGGCGATCCCTGTGCTGGAAGGCACTACTCCTGCCCGACGACGGCGCGCCCGACGGTGTTGGCATCGGTGCCGAACCACACGGTGTCGCTCGGCGCGTGGTAGTGCATGTGCCGAATCACGCCGCCGCCGCTCGGGATCGGTGTGATGGAGAAAAATGACCGTGATTCCGGGTCGAAGCCGACGAACCGGTTCGGCGCGACCCCGGTCTCGACGAGCCAGATCCGGTCGCGTGAATCCATCGCGGTACCGTAGGGGCGTGAGGTCGGGCCCGAAGGCAGGGGCCATTCCGAGACGAAGCCGCGTTCCGGGTCGAACTGCCCTAGGTAACCGCGGGAAAAATCCACGTAGTAGACCTGCCTATCGCTCGTGACCTCGAGTCTGCGCGGTCGCGTGTCTGCATCCGGCAGTTCGTGTTCGGTCAATGTCAGCGTTTCCGGGTCGATCGAGGCCAGCTTGTGGGTGCCGAAGAGCACGACCCAGATGGTTCCGTCGGGTGCGGTCTTGATGCCATAGGGGTAGGCGTTCCGGGTTGGCACCTCGATGAGATCCACCTTGCGGTTGGCGAGCGCCAGCCGTCCGATCAGGTTGGAGCGCTGCAGTGTGAACCAGATGTGTTCCTCGTTGGCGTCGAACACCAGGGTGTGTGGATCGCGCGCATCCTCGCGCGGCATGACGATCTTTTTGATGTCCCCCGATGCCGGGTCGTAGCGGCCGATGTAGCCCTTGCGGTTACCGGCATACCAGACACTGCCGTCCGCGCCGACGATCAGGTTGTGTGGGCCGGATTCATCACCTAGTTCGTGGCGGAGGAATTCGCCGGTCTTCGGGTTCAGGCGGGCCAGGTAGCTGGTGCGCTGGCCGACGAACCAGACCGCTTCGGGTGACACCGCGAAAGGATCGCGCGGCCTGCTGTCCTCGTAGGGAACGGTCCATTCCTCGATGTCCACCGGATTTTTCGTCTCAGTGGCGAGGGCGAGTGACAGGCAGGGGAGGAGGGCGAGGCTGGCGAGGATGCGGATCATGGGACGTCTCTGGCGTAGGTGCATGGATGTGGGATTCCCCGTGATTGTCTAGCAAAAAGGTGCCAATCCCGGCAACCTGGCCATGCTGGCGGCCTGCGCCGGGGCCCGCACCTGCGGGCTGGACATCGCGGAGAACCTGCTCGATCAGGCGCGAGCGCGCGCTGCGGCGGCTGGGCTCGATATCGAGTTTATCGAGGCCGACGCCGAGGATATCCCTTGCGAGGATGCCAGCTTCGATAAGGTGCTGAGCATGTACGGTGCCATGTTCGCGCCGCTCGCCGAACCGGGATCGGAGCATGGGAAATACTGATGCAGAAGGAAATAGTTCCCATGAATCTGCGTATTCTGTTTTAAAGGCACGACTTCAGGGGTGAAGGAGCCGTAATAAGAATCCAGGTTGCTGTGGGTGCGATCCTCATGGCTTACGGGGAGATTTTGGCAGGAAAAATTGAGCTGATAAGCGGAGATTGGGCGCTGGATCCCGTCGGTAAGCCTTTTCGGACAATGGGTTGGCTTGGTCCGACCCACGGAACCCCACTGTGCGAAAGCACGGTGGGGGCGTAGCGTCAGCGATCACCGGTCAAATCAGAGCTGGCGCTACGCACGGCTCTTCGGTCGTTTCCTCATGCCACTTTTTCGTCCCTTTGACAGCCGAGCCGCAGACAGCCACCGCTAACCGTGAGTTGCTTGTCGTCTCACGCGAAGCCGCCACCGACAACTGCCTCAAGGATCCGCAGCAACTAGCCGCGCTATTTTGTCGGCACAAACTTCCGACGCCGACTCCATCCAAGTCCCGCGAGTCCGAGTCCCAGCAGCGCCAGTGTAGCGGGCTCGGGGACGGTCCCGTTGCCGTTGCCGTTGCCGTTACCGTTACCGT
>JAIVHA010000025.1:14500-20403 GCA_020201295.1 Lysobacteraceae bacterium
ATTCAGGGTAACGCTATCGAGCGCGAGAATATTGCCTGCGAACATCGTGCTGGAACCGAGCGTCGCCGACCCGGTGCCGGACCCGCCAGTGACGCCCATCAACCAATACACGCCATAGTCTGAAGCCAACGCGCCATTGATTACGTCGACGATCGCTGCGCTTGCGGTCGTGAGCGCTGTCCCGATCTGGAAAACGAAGAGCGCACTGGGGTCACCCAGGAAGTCAAGCGTGAGCGTTCCCGTCAATTGGGCCGTTGTGTTGAATGTATAGACGCCTGGCGTGAGTGTGAGACCACCCAGATCTTGCCCTGTCAGGTCGCCAGTGGACGACATACCTGACAAACTATTGTACGCAGTGAGGGCATCAGCCTGAGCCTGCTGCGCGACCGCATCGCCTTCGTGTACGTACACCGACCCCGTAGTAAGTGCAGGCTCCCCATTGACGGTGATGCTTGCCTGGCCCGTAATCGAATTGCCTGGGTAGACACCCAGATCACCCCAAAGGGTGGTCGAGCCGGTGTTGGTCACCGTCGAGGCACCCAGGACTGAGAAGACGTCCGCAGTACCCAGAATTGTCGCCCATGTGGGGGTGGCGCCGCAAAGCGCCCCGACCACTGCCAAGGACAGGATCGACAAGTGTTGGGGTGTTTTTGTGACAGGTGTTTTCATCGCATACGCTCCTAAATTTATGTGTCATAAATATCAAGATTTCGCCCAGATGGTGGGGTACTAGCTCGCGGATAATGCAAGTCATAACACAGATGGATGAAAGCACTGCAGCAACCTCCGTGTAACTTGGTTCTAAACGATGCTAATTCCATGCCATAAGTGTTTCTAATTGATATATATAGTACTTTTTGTGCGCGCGAAAATCGGATGTAAAATCTCTTGACAAACATTGCATTTTTTACCAATGGGAAGAGGCTGGGTCGGAGCATGAGAACATGCTGATAGATAAGGAAATAGTTCCCATGAATCTGCGATATTCTGTCTTAAAGGCACCATTTCAGGGGTGATACAGCCGCAATAAGCATCCAGGGTTGCTGTGGGTGCGATCCCTATGGCTTACGGGGAGATTTTTCCAGACAAAATTGAGCTGATAAGCGGGGATTGGGCGCTGGATTTCGTCGGGAAGCCTTTTTGAACAATGGCTTGGCTTGGTCCGACCCCGAGATCCGCTTGGCTTGGTCCGACCCCGAGATCCGCAATAGCTGAACATGTCCTGCCGGGGCCCGTTGGCGGCCTGTGACGGTGCTGTTCGCGGCCCCGTGGCGTGCCACCCTGAAACGGAAATCCCCATGGGCACTTACCTGAGGGAATCCATGACAAGCGCGCCACTATCCTTATAATCTCCCCTTTTGGCGCGACCTCCCATGGAACTGATCCGCGGACTCCACAACCTGCGCCCCCGCCACCGGGGCTGCGCCGTCACCATCGGCAATTTCGACGGCGTGCACCTGGGGCACCAGGCGGTGCTGGGCCAGCTTGCGGAGCGCGCGGCGGAACTGGGCCTGCCCATGGTGCTGATCACCTTCGAGCCCCAGCCGCAGGAGTTCTTCAGTCCGGCCACGGCCCCGCCGCGCCTGACCCGGTTGCGGGAGAAGCTCGAGGCCCTGCGCCGCTATGCCGTGGAGCGGGTGCTGGTGCTGCGATTCGATGCGCGCCTGGCGGCGCTGACGGCGGACCAGTTCATCCAGCGGGTGCTGGTGGAAGGCCTGGATATACGCTACCTGGTGGTGGGCGACGATTTCCGCTTCGGCCAGGGTCGCGCGGGGGATTTTCGCCTGTTGCAGGAGACCGGCGCGCGCCAGGGCTTCCAGGTGGTGAACATGCACACCTTCGCCATCGGCGGCGCGCGGGTGAGCAGCACCCGGGTGCGCACCGCCCTGGCGCAGGGTGACCTGGAGGCGGCCGAGGCCCTGCTCGGGCGGCCCTACCGCATCAGCGGCCGGGTAGCGGCGGGCGAGCAGCGCGGCCGGACCATCGACCAGCAGATCTACGGTCGCAACGTGCACGTGAATTTCCTGCGCCGCATCCGCGATGAGCGTACCTTCGAATCCTTCGACGCCCTGCGCCGGCAGATCGACGCGGACGCCGCCCAGGCGCGGGCCTTCTTCGGCAGTCGGGAGTGAAAGGCAAGGGATTATTCACCGCAAAGGCGCAAAGTGCGCAAAGGGAAAAAGGCCATGATCAGGGAAGATCGGGTTTCAAGGATGGTGATTGGGGCGGCGATTGAAGTGCATCGGGCCTTGGGGCCTGGTTTGCTTGAGTCCGCCTATGAAGAATGTTTGTGTCATGAGCTTCTGGTGCGCAGGGTTCGATTCGAGCGGCAGTGCAACTTGCCAGTGAAGTACAAGGGTGTTCGGCTTGAATGCGGGTACCGAATGGATCTTGTCGTTGATGGTTGTCTGTTGTTGGAATTGAAGGCGGTGGACAGTATTACCATGATCCATGAGGCACAGTTGCTGACCTATTTGAAATTGACGAAATTGAGACTGGGCTTGCTGATCAATTTCAACGTACCTGTTCTGCATAAAGGCATAAGACGTTTTGCAAACGGATTTTAGGTTTTCTTTGCGCACTTTGCGCCTTTGCGGTGAAAAGGTTTTTTCAAGAATTCAGAGACAATGCAATGGCTGACTACAAGCACACCCTGAACCTCCCCAGCACCGACTTCCCCATGAAGGGGAATCTGGCGCAGCGCGAGCCGCAGATGCTCAAGCATTGGGAGGACATGGACCTGCTGGCGAAGCAGCGCGCCGCCGCCGCCGGCCGTCCGCGCTTCGTGCTGCATGACGGCCCGCCCTATGCCAACGGCGACATCCATATCGGCCACGCCGTCAACAAGGTGCTCAAGGACATCATCGTCAAGAGCAAGACCCTGAGCGGCTACGACGCCCCCTACGTGCCGGGCTGGGACTGTCATGGCCTGCCCATCGAGCTGAACGTGGAAAAGAAGGTGGGCAAGGCCGGCCACAAGGTGGACGCGCCCACCTTCCGCAAGGCCTGTCGTGACTATGCCGCCAAGCAGGTGGACGGCCAGCGCCGGGACTTCATCCGCCTCGGGGTGATGGGTGACTGGCAACATCCCTACCTGACCATGGATTACCGCTTCGAGGCCAATATCATCCGTTCCCTGGGCCGAATCGTGGAGAACGGCCACCTGCACAAGGGCTTCAAGCCGGTGCACTGGTGTACCGACTGCGGTTCGGCCCTGGCCGAGGCGGAAGTGGAGTACGAGGACAAGACCTCGCCGGCCATCGATGTGCGCTTCGCCGTACTCGACGAGGAGTCGCTGCTGGCGCGCTGCCATCACGTGGAGGACCTGAAGGGCCACGGCCCCATGTCGGTGGTGATCTGGACCACCACGCCCTGGACCCTGCCCGCCAACCGCGCCGTGGCCCTCAATCCGGAACTGGAATATGCCCTGGTGCAGTGCGACCTGGAGCATGGCCCGGAGCGCTTGCTTATCGCCGAGCGCCTGATCAAGACCGTCATGGGCCGCTACGGCGGCGAGGAACACCAGGTGCTGGCCTACTGCAAGGGCGCCGACCTGGAACACCTCAAGCTGCAGCATCCCTTCTACGATCGCGAGGTGCCCATCATCCTGGGCGATTTCGTGACCACAGAAACCGGTTCCGGCGCCGTGCACATCGCCCCCGGCCATGGTCAGGACGACTATGTGGTGGGTTCCCGTTACGGCATCGCCGTGGACAACCCGGTGGGCGCCAACGGCTGCTTCCTGCCCGGCACCGAGCATTTCGCCGGCCAGCATGTGTTCGCCGCCAATGACGAGGTAATCGAGCTGCTGAAGGCCAAGGGCGCGCTGGTGCACCACGAGAGCCTGCGCCACAGCTATCCCCATTGCTGGCGCCACAAGACGCCCATCATCTTCCGCGCCACGCCCCAGTGGTTCATCAGCATGGAGCAGAACGGCCTGCGCGGCACCGCCCTGGCCGCCATTCGCGGTGTGCAGTGGATGCCCGACTGGGGTCAGGCCCGCATCGAGGGCATGGTGGACGGCCGTCCCGACTGGTGCATCTCGCGCCAGCGCACCTGGGGTGTGCCCATTGCCCTGTTCATCCACAAGGAAACCGGTGCCCTGCATCCCGATACCCAGAAGCTCATCGAGGAAGTGGCGCTGCGCGTGGAACGCTTCGGTATCGATGCCTGGTTCGAGCTGGATGCGGCGGATCTGCTCGACGATGCCGAGCCGTACGAGAAGGTCACCGATACCCTGGACGTGTGGTTCGATTCCGGCGTCACCCATCAGGCCGTGCTGGAGCAGCGCGGCGAGCTGGGCTTTCCGGCGGACCTGTACCTGGAAGGCTCGGACCAGCATCGCGGCTGGTTCCAGTCCTCGCTGCTCACCTCGGTGGCCATGCGTGGCGTGGCGCCCTACAAGGCGGTGCTGACCCACGGCTTCACCGTCGACGCCAAGGGCCAGAAGATGTCCAAGTCCAAGGGCAACGTGGTGGCGCCACAGAAAGTGGTCAACAGCCTGGGCGCGGATATCCTGCGCCTGTGGGTGGCGGCCACCGACTACCGGGGCGAGATGAGCGTCTCCGACGAGATCCTCAAGCGCACCGCCGATGCCTACCGCCGCATCCGCAACACCACCCGCTTCCTGCTCGCCAACCTCAATGGCTTCGATCCCGCGCAGCATGCCCTGGCCCCGGACAGGATGCTGGAGCTGGACCGCTGGGCAGTGGAACGCACCCGGGTGCTGCAGGAGGAGATCCGCCAGGCCTATGACAGTTACGAGTTCCACCTGATCTACCAGAAGGTGCACAATTTCTGTGCCGTTGACCTGGGCAGTTTCTACCTCGACATCATCAAGGACCGCCAGTACACCACCCAGGCGGACAGCGTGGCGCGGCGTTCCTGCCAGACCGCCCTGTACCTGATCGTCGAGGCCATGACGCGCTGGCTGGCGCCCATCCTGAGCTTCACCGCCGACGAGATCTGGTTCCACATCCCCGGCGTGCGCGGCGAGTCCGTGTTCCTGGAGACCTGGTTCGAACTGCCGGAAATGTACACTGTCGAGACAGCCAAGCCTAGCGGCTTCGACCTGGCCTACTGGAACCGTATCCTGGCGGTGCGCGAGGCGGTGTCCCGCGAGCTGGAGAAGATGCGCGTGGCCGGCGCCATCGGCTCGGGCCTGGATGCCGAGGTGGATCTCTATTGCGACGGCGATCTGTACGAGGACCTGAACCGACTCGGCGAGGAGCTGCGCTTCGTACTCATCACCTCCGAGGCGCGGGTGCACCCCGGGTCCGCACGCGATGAGCTGGCCCTGCAGGCCGAATGTCGCGCCGGCAGCCTGTGGCTGAAGGGCTCGGTGTCGCCCCATGCCAAGTGCGTGCGCTGCTGGCACCATCGCGCGGATGTGGGCCAGCATGCCGAGCACCCGGAGCTGTGCGGACGCTGCGTGGATAACGTGTCCGGCGGCGGCGAACCGCGGCGGTTTGCCTAGCGACCGTTCGATCACCCCGTCATTGCGAGCGAAGCGAAGCAATCTCCTTCAACTTGTGCCCATATCAGGAGATTGCTTCGTCGCTTCACTCCTCGCAATGACGGGTGTGTTCTGTGTATATGCCTTACTGGACTGAATCATGCTGAAGTGGCTCTGGCTTTCCCTGTTCGTCATCCTGCTCGACCAGGCCACCAAATACCTGGCCGACAGCCTGTTGAGCTGGGGTCAGCCGGTGCCGGTGCTGCCGTTTTTCAATCTCACCTTGTTGTACAACACCGGCGCCGCCTTCAGTTTCCTCAGTGACGCCGGCGGCTGGCAACGCTGGTTTTTTATCCTGTTGGCCCTGGGCGTGAGCGCGGTGCTGGTACACTGGCTGCGTCGCCTGCCACGGGAACAACTGCGCATGGCCATTGCCCTGTCTTTGATC
>JAIVHA010000168.1 GCA_020201295.1 Lysobacteraceae bacterium
GGCCCTCACCCTGCCTGGCAATCCGCACCCGTGCCTGGTATCGATTGCGCAGTTCTTCCTGAAGCGCCTCACTGGCCTCGGCTTCACCATGTACCAGCAGCACTGGCGGGCGGTTGTTGAAACCCTGGTACCAGCGCAACAGGCCCGCCTGGTCTGCATGGGCGGACAGGCCACCGATGGTGTGAATCTTCGCGGCCACCTTGATCTTCTCGCCCCACAGGCTGATGGATTCCGTTCCATCCACCAACGATCGACCCAGGGTGCCGCGGGCCTGGAAGCCGGCAATGATCACATGGCAGTCGCGGCGCCAGATGTTGTGCTTGAAGTGGTGGCGGATCCGGCCGCCGTTGCACATGCCACTGCCGGCGATGATGATCGCCCCCGACTGGATATTGTTCAGCTTCATGGACTGCTGGGGGGTGCGGCTGAAATGCAGGTTGGGTAACAGGGGCTGTTCCTTGTTTTTCTTCCAGAGGTCATAGGCCTCATCGTTGAACAGGTTGCTGTGGCGCAGATAGACCTCGGTGGCCTCGATGGCCATGGGGCTGTCGAGGAATACCTGCCAATTGCCCAATCCCCACTCCTCGAAATGCTTGCCGAACAGGTACAGGATTTCCTGGGTGCGTCCCACGGCGAAGGCCGGCATGAGGATATTCCCGCCTTCGGACATGGCATCGGTCATGACCTGGTGGATTTCCGCGTAGGTTTCCTGCAACGGCCGATGACAGCGGTTGCCGTAGGTGCTCTCCAGCATCACCAGATCTGCATCGTGGATGCGGGCCGGATCGGCCAGGATGGGGTCCTCGTGATAACCGAGGTCCCCGCTGAACACCAATTTGCGGTCCGACTGATCCTCGTGCAACCAGAGCTGCACGATGGAGGAACCCAGGATGTGGCCGGCATCGGCCAGCTCCACTTCCACCCCCGGCAGGATCCTGGTGCGCTTGCTGTAATCCAGCACCTTGAATTGGTGCATCACCCGCTGGGCATCCTGCACCGTGTAGAGTGGCTCCACCCGACCCAGCCCCTTGCGCTGGCGCTTGCGGTTTTCCCACTCGGCATCCTTCTCGCTGATGAAGGCGGAATCCTTGAGCATGATGCGACACAGGTCACGGCAGGCACGATGGGTATAGATAGGGCCCCGGTAGCCTTCCTTGTACAACAGCGGCAGACGGCCCGAGTGGTCGATATGGGCATGACTGAGGATGACGGCATCCAGGGCCTGTGGATTGAAAGGGAAAGGTTCGCGATTGCGCTGTTCGGTCTCGTCACCCCCTTGCAGTAGGCCGCAATCGAGCAACACCCTCTTGGAGCCCACCTGGACCAGGTGACAGGAACCGGTAACCTCGCCGGCGGCGCCGTAGCAATGTAGTTTCATGCCCATATCCTTGTCCTTGTTTTAATGCAGGCTTCGATTTGCAGCATATCAGGTACTCGGTGCCGCATCAGCCGCAGGATTCGACGGCTGCGCGCGCATCAGGTGATGATGGGTCAATTGGTATAACACCGGCACCAGCACCAGACTGACCAGCATGGAGAAGCTCAGGCCGGAGACGATGGTGACTGCGAGTGGCTTGAGCATTTCAGACCCCTCGCCCAGCCCCAGGGCCAAGGGGGTCATGCCTGCCACCGTGGTCATGGTGGTCATCATGATCGGGCGCAGGCGCAGGCGCGCGGCCTCCAGGATGGCCTCGCGCACCACCTTGCCCCGCTCACGCATGATCTCGATGTATTCCCCCAATACGATGGCATTGTTCACCACGATTCCCGCCAGCATGATCATGCCGAGCCAGATGGGCATGGATAGCGGTAAATCCGTGAACTCGATACCCAGTGCCACGCCAATGACGGCAAAGGGCACACTGAACAGGATGATGAAGGGATTGCGGAGGGATTCATACTGGATGGCCATCACCACGAAGACGGGGCCGATGGAGGCGCTGATTTCCACGATACGTAATTGGTTGTCACGCATGATCACCGCCGGCGAGGCGATCAGGTTTACCCCGGCCACGTCCCCCAGGTGTATGGCCGGGCGATCGGGCCGTGCCGGGTACAGCAACACCGACTGCAGGCGCTGGGGGTCGGAAGCGACTTCACGTGGCAGGCGCAGGCGCACGTTGTAGCTGCGGTCATTTTCGATGAAATCAGTCACCACGATGCCTTCCAGGGCAATCCGCATGGCGCTGGCGACATTTTCCACATCCAGGTTGAGCATGCTGGCCCGTTCCCGGTCGATATCAATACTGATTTCGTGATGAATCTCTTCCAGGGAGTGCTGCAGGTTGCTAAGCCCTTCCAGGGAACGCAAGCGCAGCACCACCTCGTCGGCGATGTTTTCCAGTCTCTTCTGGTCTGGGCCCTGTATGCGCAGACTGATGTCATCGTCACCACGGCTGGTGCGAATCCCGCGAATGCCGGGCATCCGCATGTTGACCCTCAGCCCCGCCTGTTGCTGCTCCGCAACGAGTTTTTTGATTTTCTCGATCCACTCATTGCTGCTCAGGCTGCGCTCCGCCAGCGGTACCAATTGAACATTGATGTCGGCACGGTTGGCCACCTCGCGCTGGGAACGTCCGAAGATGGAACCACCCACCAGCGTAAACACATGGGCCACTTCCGGTTGCTCGGCCAACAGTTCCTCGATGATGCGTACGCGTTCATCCGTCTGGTCGATGGTGGACCCTGGATCACTGGTAATGTTGATCCTGACCCGGCCATCATCCATATCAGGCAAAAAGATCTCCGGCTTGCCGATAAAGCTCTGGCTGGCCAGGGCCAGCATGATGACGCCTGCCAGGACCACCAAATAAGGCACCTTCAGAAAGGGTATGGACCTTGGCCGCCAGGGCCGGCACCAGGGTAAGGGCAATGACCAGCGAGGCCAGGATGGCGGCGGAAATGGTGAAGATCAGTTCCCGGAACAACAGCCCGGTCAGGCCGCCGATGAACAGGAAGGGCAGCACCGCCGCCAGGTTGGTGCTGGTGGAGGCGACGATGGCGCTGTTCACCTCCTCGGCGGCATGCGTGCCGGCATCCAGGTCGCCCTCGCCCATGCGCTGGTGGCGATAGATGTTCTCCAGCATGACGATGGTGTTGTCGACGATCAGCCCCACGCCCAGCGCCAGACCACCCAGGGTCATGATGTTGAGCGTCAGCCCGCCTACCCCCATGAACACGAAGGTCACCATGATGGCGATGGGGATGGCACTGCCGA
Source organism: Lysobacteraceae bacterium (assembly GCA_020201295.1). GTDB lineage: Bacteria > Pseudomonadota > Gammaproteobacteria > DSM-19610 > DSM-19610 > JAIVHA01. The sequence continues at coordinate 3,218 of JAIVHA010000168.1, forward strand.
TGATGAGGGTGCGGCGCAGATTGCCGAGGAACACGAATACCACCAGCATGGCCAGAATGGCGCCGCTGACGGCGGCCGTGGCGGAGTTGGTCAGGGCATGGCGGATATAGATGGACTGGTCATCCACACTGCGCAGTTCGATGTCGGGAGGCATCAGTCCCTGCTGCTCCAACCAGACGAGGCGATCCCGCACCGCATCCACCACGGCCACGGTGTTGGCGTTGGGTTGCTTCTGGATGGACAGCTTGATGCCCGGAATGCCGTTGAGACGTGCGCGCAGGCGCTCATCCTCGTGGGTGTCGATGATCTCCGCCACTTCCTGCAGGTGGATCACCTCGCCGCCGGGCAGGGTCAAAGGTAATTCGGCGAGATCGCGCACACTGGTGTAGCGTCCACTGATGCGCCCGGAGAGCTCCTGTTTGGACATCTGCAACCGTCCCGCCGGGGCCTCGCGATTACCGCGCTGAAGGGCGCTGATCAGGTCCTGCATCTCCAGCCCCAGGCCGGCCAGGCGCTGCTGGTCCGGCAGGATCTGGATCTCGCGATTGAGCCCGCCTCCCACCTCGGCAGCAGCCACCCCCGGCAGGGTGATGAACCACTTGCTGAACACATCGTCTACCCAGGTACGCAGTTCCACCGAATCCCGCAGGGGCGAGCTGACCACGAACTCGATCACCGGGATCTGGGACGGGTCACGCTTGTAGATCAGGGGCGGATCCGGGGTCTCGGGCAGGAAGCGCTTGGCCCGGTCCAGCCGGGTGCTGGCGTCGCGCAGGGCGATATCGATGTCCTTGCCATAGGGGAAGGACAGGTTGACAGTGCTGTTGCCCTCGCTGGTACGCGACTGGACGCTGATGGCGTCCTCGGTGATGGCCAGCTGTTCTTCCAGCTGGCGGGTGAACTGGTCTTCCATGACCGCCGCCGGTACACCGGGATTGAGTACCCGCACCACGATCTCGGGATAGATGATATGAGGGTGCAGGTCGATGGCCAGGCGGGCCAGGGCGAAGAACCCGAGCACGATCACGGCCAGGGCGATCATGGTCACCCCTACCGGATGACGAATGGACCAGGCGGCCAGGCCGCCGGTACGCAAGCCTTTGCCGCTCATCTCAGGAATCCTCCGCCGGCACCGGGTTCACCGGCTTGACCTGCTTGCCGGGACTCAGGCCCAGGAAGCCCTTGGTGATCACCTGCTGTCCCGGCTCCAGACCGGTGAGGATTTCCACCTGTTCCGCCAACCTCAAGCCACTGGTGACGGCCACGCGCCGGGCGCGATTCTCCGCATCGAGCACCAGCACATATTCGCTGGCATCGTCACTGCGCAGGGCACTGAAGGGTATGACGAAACGTTCGCGGGCATGGGTGGTGAATTCCACCCTGCACAGCTGCCCCGGCGCGGCACCGCTCGGTACCGGGTTCAGCTCCACTTCCACGGTTCCACGGCGGGTGACCGGGTCCAGGGACGGGAAAATGCGCACGATGCGCCCGGAATGAACTTCGTCCCCCAGGGCATCGATACGCACATTGGCGGTATCGCCCAGGCGTAAATGGGGCAATACCAGTTCGGAAACCTCCACTGCGGTCAACAGGGAGGAAAGATCGGCTACCGTGAGCACATGACGCATGCGCTCCACCACATTCCCCGGTTCCGACAGGCGTGTCGTGACCACACCATCGATGGGACTCTCGATGGTGGTGTAGCCGAGCCGGGTGCGCAGCAATTGCTCGTCGGCCTGCGCGATCTCGAGCTGTGTCAGGGCGCGGGCATATTCGTCTTCGGACACCAGGTTACGCGCGCGCAGTTCCCGCAAGCGACGCAGATCCTGTTCCGCCTGTTTGCGGGTAGCACTGGCGCGTGCCAACTGGGCCTGGATGAGGGCATCATCGAGACGCACCAGCAACTCTCCCTTTGCCACCCGATCCCCTTCGTAGTATGGGAACTCCCGGATCCGTCCCTCTTCCTGGGTATGGATCATCACCTCGTGACGGGCACGCAAGGTGCCGGTGCGGGTGCGCACCAGGCTGAGATTGGCCTGGACCACGGCCACCGTTTCCACCAGATGGGGACGTTCCGCACGGGCCTGCTCCGGGGGGGCAGAGGATCCGCAGCCACCCAGGATGAGCAGAAGAGCCAGAATCACCAGCCAGCGGGGGTAGGCAGGGGACGGTGTGTTTGTCATTATGCTGGGCAAGGCGGGAATTCCTGTGGTGGGGGCCGGGTGCCCCGGGCTCGGAAAGTAGACACCAAAGTCGCGTAGTTTACTCCTGCACAAGGAGTTTTTTCTTTCCCCCGTACATTACCCTGCCGCTGACAGGGATGAAAGGGCTAGCGGAAAAGGTCCGAAATGCTGCGTACCATAACCTCCATCTACTCCTTGCTGGCGGCCGTCGCCATCCTGCTGCTGGGCTCCGGCTTACTGGGCACGGTGGTGGCCCTGCGTGCCGGGATCGAACAATTCCCTACCGCCGTCATCGGCCTGGTCATGGCCGGTTTCTTCCTCGGCTATGTGCTGGGTTCCTATCTGTGCCCACACATCGTGCGCAGTTTCGGCCATATCCGCAGCTTTTCCGCCTTTGCCGCCATCGGTTGCGCCACGGTGATCCTGCACGGCCTGTTGATTCATCCGATGGTGTGGATCGGCCTGCGCATTGTCACCGGTATCTGCATGCTGGGCATGTACCTGGTCATCGAGTCCTGGCTCAGTGGCCTGTCCACCAACCGCACCCGCGGCAGCCTGTTCGCCGTGTACATGACCATCAACCTGCTGGCCCTGGGTGCCGGGCAGTTCCTCATCCTGGTCTACGGGGTGACGGACGTGGCTCCATTCGCGCTCAGCGCCCTGTTCTTCTCCCTGGCCCTGGTGCCCATCGCTCTGACCCGCATGCCCCAGCCCACGCCGGTGGTGGCGGCACGCCTGGGTCTCGGCCAGCTCTATGCCACCTCACCCCTGGGCGCCACCGGGGCGCTCGTATCCGGCCTAGTGAGCGGTGGCTTCTGGGGCATGGGTCCCCTGTTCGCCCTGGAGGCGGGCTTCACGGAAGCCGGCATCGCCATTTTCATGAGTGGCGTGATTTTCGGCGGCGCCCTGCTGCAATGGCCCCTTGGCCACTTGTCTGACAATCATGACCGCCGCATGGTGATGCTGGGCATCAGTCTCGCCGGCGGCCTGGCGGCACTGGCGGTGTTCCTGCTGGTAAAATTGCATCCCAACCTCTCCTTCATGGCGGCGGTGCTATTCGGGGGCTGCGCCTTCTCCATCTATTCCCTCAGCGTGGCCCATGCCAATGACCATGTCGATGCCAATCATGTAATGGAAACCAGCCGCGGCCTGCTGCTGCTCAGCGGCATCGGCGCCAGCCTCGGTCCCATCCTGGCGGGCCTGCTGATGGGCTGGGCGGGCGCCGGCAGCCTGATGGCCTATTTTGCCTTGCTCCTCACCCTGCTGGCCGGCTTCATCTGGTTCCGTCGCAAGGTCGGGCACCAGATAAGCACGGAGGAACAGGCCGATTTCGTCATGATGGCACGCACTTCGACAGAAGTGCTGGAGATGGACCCCCGCACGGAAGAGGATCTGACTGATGGCTCGGAAAGCAGATAAAGAGCGACCACGATTCGAGAAAATACGACTTCTCAAGCTGTGTCATGACAGACCCGGTGGCCGCATTGGGCATCTCGTCATTCCCGCATGCGCGGGAATGACGAGTGAGCGATTTTTTCCGCCCCATGCTGTACCCGGGGCCGAAATCAGTGGACAATACGCCGTTTCGGCGTGATCCCCCCGTCCGACCCTGTTCACCCGCGCGCTACGGGCGCGCTGCTATGTTTGGAGCCATCCTTGCTGTCCACTGCCAATATCACCATGCAATTCGGGGCCAAGCCCCTGTTCGAAAACATTTCCGTCAAGTTCGCCGATGGCAACCGCTATGGTTTGATCGGTGCCAACGGCTGTGGCAAATCCACGCTGATGAAGATTCTCGCGGGTGAGTTGGCACCCTCCTCCGGCAATGTGTCCCTGGACGCCAACCAGCGCCTGGGTCGTCTGCGCCAGGACCAGTTCGCCTACGAGGAATTCAGCGTACTGGACACCGTGATCATGGGCCATGAAGAACTGTGGCGCGTGAAACACGAACGCGACCGGATCTATGCACTGCCGGAGATGAGCGAAAGTGACGGCATGAAGGTAGCCGAGCTGGAGGTGGAATTCGCCGAATATGACGGCTATACCGCCGAAGCACGCGCCGGTGAACTGCTGCTCGGTATCGGCATTCCCCTGGACCAGCACACCGGCCCGATGAGCGCCGTGGCGCCGGGCTGGAAACTCCGCATCCTGCTGGCCCAGGCCCTGTTTGCCGACCCGGACATCCTGCTGCTGGACGAACCCACCAACCATCTGGACATCAACACCATCCGCTGGCTGGAAGGCCTGATCAACGCCCGCAACAGCACCATGGTAATCATTTCCCATGACCGCCATTTCCTGAATTCCGTCTGTACACACATGGCGGACCTGGATTTCGGTGAACTGCGTGTCTATCCCGGCAACTACGACGATTACATGACCGCGTCAACGCAGGCGCGCGAACGGCTACTCTCCGACAACGCCAAGAAAAAGGCACAGATTGCGGATCTGCAGGCCTTTGTCAGCCGCTTCTCCGCCAATGCCTCCAAGGCACGCCAGGCCACGTCACGTGCGCGCCAGATCGAGAAAATCAAGCTGGATGAGGTCAAGCCTTCGAGCCGACAGAACCCCTACATCCGTTTCGAGCAGGAAAAGAAACTCTATCGCTCGGCGCTAAATGTGGAGGGTCTCGCCAAGAGCTTCGATGGAGAAGCCCTGTTCAGCAAGCTCGATCTGCGTATCGACGTCGGCGAACGGATGGCCATACTCGGACCCAACGGCGCCGGCAAGACCACCCTGTTGCGTTGCCTGATCGGTGACCTTGCTCCGGACACCGGCTCGGTGAAATGGTCCGAAAACGCCGATCCGGGCTACTTCGCCCAGGAACATACCGCCGACTTCGCCAATGACATGAGCCTGTTCGACTGGATGAGTCAATGGGCCAAAAAGAGTGACGATGAGCAGTGGATCCGCGGCACTCTGGGACGCATGCTGTTCTCCTCCGATGAGATCGCCAAATCGGTAAAGGTCCTGTCCGGTGGCGAACAGGGGCGCATGTTGTTTGGCAAGCTGATGCTGCAGCGACCCAATGTACTGGTGATGGATGAACCCACCAATCATCTGGACATGGAATCCATCGAATCCCTGAACCTGGCGCTGGAAAACTACCCCGGCACACTGATCTTCGTCAGCCATGACCGTGAATTTGTCTCCTCGCTCGCCAGCCGCATCCTGGAATTCACACCTGCCGGGATCGTGGACTTCAATGGGAATTACGAAGACTACCTGCAGAGCCAGGGCTTGCAGGCGTAATGACCTAAAAACCGTAACAAGGGAACGGTTTCAAGCCCCCTGCCAACAACCGGGAATACTCAATGAATTGCGGACAGCGACCCGACTTGGCATGGAGCCGTACAGGTCATACGACCGCGGTCATGCGTCCAGAGGTTCACTTCCTGTTGATTCGCAGTAAGTATGGCGTGGTATCGTCATTGTCGAAATTCATTGCCATGTCACCGCTATCCCCCATGATAAAAAGATTCCGTGTCTTTGGGTGATAAACAAGGTTACGACCATCGACCTTCCCGATATCAATTTCCTGCCACGCTGCCTGCTCCACCCAATAAAGCCAGGATATTTTGTAGCACCCCCACTCGTGCACGAAGATCGCATTCAGATGCTCAATATAAACAATGAAATTGAGTTCATGGGCGGTTCCTGACTTACATTCGGAACTCTTCCAGGGTAGTGGCGCCATGGACCGCATGACACCGTCATCGATGTTATATGCCGCCAGCTCATTATTAAAATAGTCAAGCGTATAGATGTCGCGCCCAACAAGTGAAACATAAGTGGAATTCCTGCGCCTGGGCTGTCTTTCTCCTTCAATCGATGACCATTCATGGTTATTCGGATTCCAGATCATCACGTCATTGCGCATGCCCAGCATATAGACGCGGTCGGTTTCTTCGTCATAGACCGCGAACTCGGATCGCCATGGTGCAGGCTTTTGTGGCTCATGCAGTGACCAGGCGTTCGCCCTGGGGTCGAAGCCCATTACCATGCCCCTGACGCCATCACAGCTGGTACCGAAGTAACGCTGCTGGCCGGGAAGAGACCAGAAAATCCTGCGTTTCGAGTCCCACACCCAGCCGTGTTGATCGGGATGACCGAAGGTGAAGTCATCCTTCACACAGTAGGGCATGACCAGATTCCATTGGTCATTTTCGATGTCGTAGGTAAAGATTTCCTGGCGAGCCGAATGATTGAAGTGTGGGTATTCGCCCCCCATTTGGGACCGGTTTTCCCATGGCAACCTTATAGGGCATATCAGGTGTATTGCCGGCGGACAAGGGCTGGCCATAGGCCAACATCAACAGCATTCCGCTTATTGCCGATACCAAGTTCATACCAACCCCTTCGACAGAGTCAAAATGGTGTAACTGCCACACATACCTAGGGAAGCCCTGATTTATCCGTCATTGCGAGGATGCCTTGACCCGAAGGGTAAGGTACCCATGATGAAGCCCGAAGGGATTCTATGGGCCAGGAGCGACGCGGCAATCTACAACCGATTGATTCTACGGTACGAGATTGCCACGCTTCGCTCGCAATGACGAGAATATTCGAATTAATCAGGGCTTCCCTAGATACTAGCTGCTGCTCGCGCGATTTGCGAACCAGATCACGTGCTTTCCACCCTTTGAGCCATGGGCATGCACACGCACTCTCTCCACATGGAATCCGACCTTGCGCAGACGCTGCTCAAAGGCCTGATCCGGACCAGCTGACCAGATCGCAAGCACACCCCTGGGACGCAAGGCCGTATAAGCCGCATTCAGGCCTTCCATGCCATAAAGCCAGTCGTTCTTCTTATGGGTGAGGCCTTCGGGACCATTATCGACATCCAGCAGGATGGCATCGAAGGCCTGCTGCTCCTGCCGGATCATGCGTGCGACGTCTCCTTCACGCACGACAACCCGCGGGTCATTGAGCGGGTGGGCGGCATTTATTCCTAGTTCCCCCTTGTTCCACTTCACCACGGCGGGCACCAGTTCCGCCACTTCCACCCGCGCCTGCTCTCCAACCTGGCGCAAGGCAGCCGCCAGGGTAAAACCCATCCCCAGACCCCCAATCAGCAGGCGTGGTGAAGCCCCATTCACCAAGCGGGCACAGGTATAGTCAGCCAGGGCATCCTCGG
>JAIVHA010000286.1 GCA_020201295.1 Lysobacteraceae bacterium
CGAGGCACACCCCGTCCTCCGTCGCGGCCGCCTCGATGTCGGTCACCAGCCGTTGCCACTGCTCGGGGGAATAGCCCATCTCGGTGGGCGGGCGCCCGCCGTCCGTGGGATTGTCGGCATGGATCTCGGTCATGCACCAGTTCACGCGCAGATCATAGGCCTCGCGCAGCTGTTCCAGGCGCAGCCAGCCCAGGTAACAGAAGGGGCAGAGGTAATCGGAAAAGACCGTGACCCTGAGCAGGGGTTTGACGTGTTGGTTCATGGTTTCACCCGATGGTTACAAAGCCATCCTCGTAGGAGCGGGCTCTGCCCGCGAACATTCGCGGGCAGAGCCCGCTCCTACGGCACACATTGGCGCGCAGTCGAGCCGATCGACTACTGAATGGCCTCCAGGGCTTCGATCATGACCCGGGGTTCCATGCGCTTCTTGTAGTCGGTGTCGGCGAAGGCCGCGCGCACGATGCCCTGCTGGTCCAGCACGAAGGTGCCAGGCACCGGAAGGCCGTGGCGACCCTCACCGTTATAGGCCTCGATATCGAGGTCGAAATTTCCCTTGTACAGGGCCCGCACTTCCTCGGGCAATTCGAAGTACAGGTTGTAGGCCTTCATCACGCTGTCGTCTAGGTCGCTGAGCACATGGAAGGGATAGTCATCCTTCTCCACCTGGGCGCGGGAATGATCAGGTGTCTGCGGCGAAATGGCCACCAGGCGCGCGCCGTATGCCTCCAGGTGCGGCAGGCTTTCCCGCAGCGCCTTCAGCTGCAGGTTGCAATAGGGACACCAGGCGCCCCGGTAAAAGGTCACGATGACCGGCCCTTCCTGGAGCAGGTCCGCCAGCCGGACGGGTTTGCCATGGGCATCCGGCAAGGTGAAATCCGGTGCGCGGCTGCCCACCTTGAGTCCGGGATCGGGCATGGCGGCTGCCAGGTCGCGGGCGGCCTGCTCCATGACGGCCCGGCTGCGGGCGTCCGGGCCCTTGCCCTCGCGCTGCGCCTCGAAAGTGGAGATGCGTTCCTCCAGGTTCGGCACCGGTGCCTCGGCCGCCAGTACCGCAAGGGGCAGCAGCAAGAGCAGACCCAGGATGGGGTGTTTCAGGAATGATCCGTTCATTCTCGCCTCCAGTCAGATTGCATTGTATACGCCCCCTCGAGATGTGTGTGGTACCTGCCCGGGGAGACGCCAGTGGATTGGTCGCGGAATGCGCCGAAACCTGACAGGCCATTGCCAGCGCTACCTGAAATTGCGTTCCGGCTTATAATCCCCCGCCAATGGAAACCTACCTGGCCCCCCTGCTGGAATGGCTGCACCATTTCCACCAGCGGCTGCGGGTCATGTGGCCCTTCCACAAGTACCCCAGGCTGATGGCCCGCGGCGTCGACTTCTTCCACCACCATGGCGGCAAGAGCATCATCCTGGCCCGTTTCGTGGGGCCGGTGCGCCCCATCCTGCCGGCGGTGGCCGGCATGCTCAACATGCCCACCGGACGGTTCTTCCTGGTCAATGCCTTCTCGGCCCTGCTGTGGGCCCCCGCGTACCTGTTGCCGGGGCTGGTGTTCGGCGCCTCCCTGGGTCTGGCCGCCGAGGTGGCCGGACGTCTCGCCCTGTTGTTCGCCCTGGTGATCGTCGTCCTCTGGTTCAGTCTCTGGGTGGTATTGCGGCTACTGCGCCTGCTGCAGCCCCACGCCAGCTACTGGATGACGCGCACCCTCGACTGGAGCCGGCGCCACCCGCGCCTGTATCCGCTGGCGGCGGGGCTGCTGGATCCCCACCACCCCGAGGCCCGTGCCCTGACCCTGCTCACGGTGCTGCTGCTGGCGGCCACCTGGGGCTTCCTGCTCACCCTGCAGCAGATGCTGGGCCAGTCGGCGCTGGCCGGCCTCAACCCACTGGTATTCAACCAGCTGCAGGAGCTGCGCACCCCCTTCGCGGACCGGGTGATGGTCGCCATCACGCTGCTGGGCGACGCGCGCCTGCTGACACTGCTGGTGGCGGGCTCGTCCCTGTGGCTGGCGCTCAAGGGTCGCTGGAAGGCCAGTCTGCACTGGCTGGCAGCCTTCGCCATCACCTCCCTGCTGACCCGGGTGTTGAAGCTCAGCACCGGCCTCCCCCGTCCCCTCGACCTGGGTGCGGACATGTCCCTGTCCTTCCCCAGCGGCCATGCCGGCATGAGCATCGCCGCCTATGGCTTCCTGGCCCTGTTGGTGGCGCGCGAGTTGCCCGGGCCGCGGCGCTGGCTCCCCTATCTGGCCGCCACCCTGGTGTGCGTGCCCATCGCCTTCTCGCGCCTCTACCTGGGCGCCCACTGGTTGTCCGACGTACTGGCCGGCCTGACCCTGGGCCTGTTCTGGGTGGCGCTCATGGGCATCGCCTACCGCACCCACCCCGGTCCCGCCGTGCCCCTGCGGCCCTTGCTGTGGCTGGGACTGGCCCTGTTGCTGGTGGCCGGCGGCTGGCATGGCCAGCAGCAGTTCCAGCCACGCCTGGAGCGCTACCAACCGCAACGCGTGGTGCAGCAATGGACCTTGCAGGACTGGCAGACAGGACAGTGGGCACGGCTGCCCGCCAGCCGCCAGGACCTGGAGGGGCGGCGCCAGCATCCGCTCAACCTGCAATGGGTGGGCGACCTGGACGCCATCGACCATTGGCTGGAGACCCGCGGCTGGCAGGAGCCGCCGCGCCTGTCCCTCAGGACCCTGCTGTCGGAGTTCACCGCGGACCCTGCACTGGACCTGTTGCCGGTGTTGCCGCAGGTGCACGATGGTCACCACGATGTGCTGCGCCGGGTGCGGCATCTGGAGACCAACCGCCTGCTGGTGCTGCGGCTGTGGCCGGCCGAGGTCGAACTGGCGCCCGGCGCGCTGCCACTGTGGATCGGCAATGTCTCGCTGCTGGAACGCCGTCAGACCCTGGGCCTGATCACCGCCCTGCGCACCTCGCGGGATTACCCCACGGCCTTCAACCTGTGGCAGACGGAAATCGGCGGGCTCTGCCCGCGAACCATGACCTTGTTATTGAGCCCAGCGCCGTGACAGGGTGTGGTCGATGTCGAGCTGGTCGAGGATGCGCGCCACCACGAAGTCCACCAGGTCGTCGATGGATTGCGGCTGGTGATAGAAACCCGGGCTGGGCGGCAGGATGCACACACCCATGCGCGCCAGCTTGAGCATGTTCTCCAGGTGGATCACCGAGAACGGCGTCTCGCGCGGCACCAGGATGAGCTTGCGGCCCTCCTTGAGCACCACGTCGGCGGCGCGGTCGATGAGGTTGTTGCTGGCCCCGCAGGCGATGGAAGACAAAGTGCCGGTGGTACAGGGACAGACCACCATGGCGCGCGGCACGCTGGAGCCGCTGGCCACCGGCGCGGTCCATTCCTCGCGGCCGAACACCCGCAGCTGGCCCGGGCGGGCGCCATGGCGTTCGGTGAAGAAGCGCTCGATCTCCGCCGTGCGCCCCGGCAGTTTGAGGTCCGTCTCCATGCCAATCACCACCTGCGCCGGCGCGGAGACCATGAGATAGACCTGCTCGCCGGCGTCGAGCAGGCATTCCAGCAGGCGCAGGCCGTACTGGGCGCCGGAGGCACCGGTGAAGGCGAGGGCGATGAGTTTCTTGGTGGCGGTCATGGCGGAAAGGGTACAGGAAGCGCTTGTCAATGACACAGGGCAGCTGACATAGCCCTGTAGGAGCGGCCTCTGGCCGCGAACAGCCTGCCAGGACATTCGCGGCCAGAGGCCGCTCCTACAGAAAACGGGATTACCCACCGTAGGAGCGGGCTTTGCCCGCGAACCGCCTCGGGTACCCGCAGGCCTTCACGGCCAAAGGCCGCTCCTACAGGGTGTGCAGGCAGCTGGAAATCACCGGCCTCACGCGCCACCGTCCCCTTCCAGGGCGCGCAGCAGCAATTCGTGGATACCACCAAAACCGCCGTTGCTCATCACCAGCACATGGTCGCCGGGGCGCGCCTTTTCCACCACATCGGCGACGATGGCGGGGATGGCCTCCATCACCTCGGCCGGGGGACGGCTGCCGGCGGCCACGCGCCCGAGATCCATGCCGATGTCCGGCGGGGCGTACAGCCACAGGGCGTCAGCCTGAGCCAGGGAGGGCGCCAGGCTGTCCTGGTGCACGCCCAGGCGCATGGTGTTGGAGCGCGGTTCCAGGATGGCGAGGATGCGTGCCTTGCCCACACGCCGGCGCAGGCCCTCCAGGGTGGTGGCAATGGCGGTGGGATGGTGGGCGAAATCGTCGTAGAGGGTGATGCCATTGACCACGCCGCGTACTTCCATACGCCGCTTCACGCCGGCGAAACGGCACAGGGCCGCGCAGGCCTCCCCCGCCGGCACGCCGGCATGGCGGGCGG
>JAIVHA010000169.1 GCA_020201295.1 Lysobacteraceae bacterium
TTGCAGACCAGCATGGCATTATTGCGCACCGTGACCCGCAAGGGTCCTTGCCCCTCCAACGCCTCCGGTTTTTCGTCATGGAGGATGCCGGATGCCTCGAAGCCGATCTTCTTGTGGCTACCATCGCAAAAGGGCTTGAGGTCGGACAGACCGCAACGACACAGGGCCACGTCGTCGGAATGCTCCAGCAGGTTGCCGGCGGCATCCTGAACCTCGACATCCCCCCGGCACAGCAGGGGACCGTTCTTGCGTACCTCGATTTCATTCACACTCATGTTTTCACCACACGGTCGTGGATCAGCCCACCGGGCTGTCCTGCAGCATCTGCAGCAGTCCGCTTTGCCCGATGCCATCGATGATGAACTGCACCGCCAGCGCCGCCAGCACCACCCCGAATACCCGGCTGATGACATGCAGACCGGTCACGCCGATGTATCTCTGCAGATGATTGGCCCCCAGCAAGGCCAGCAAAGTGATGATCATCACCAGCGCCAGGGACAACAGCACCATCATCTGCAACCGGGGCTGCCCCTCGGCGTTGGCCATCAACAGCAGGATAGCGCCCATGGCCCCCGGCCCGGCGATCAGCGGTGTGGCCAGGGGGAACACCGACAAGTCTTCCTTCTTCGCCGCTTCGCGGATCTCGTCATCGGTGGTGGATACCCCGCCGGAAGAACGGGCAAATACCATGTCAATGGCGATCAGCAACAGCAGAATGCCGCCGGCGGTACGCAGCGCCGCGAGGGAGATGCCCAGGTGATCGAGCACGGTGCGCCCGAACAAGGCAAAGAACAGCAGGATGCCCGCCGCCACCAGGGTGCCGCGCAAGGCCATGGCACGGCGCCGGGGCGGTGGACTGTCCGAACTGAGTGCCGCATACATCACCGCCACATCGATGGGTCCGACCGTCGCGAACAGGGTGGTAAAGGATACGATGGCGGTCTCGAACATCAGGAAGACCCGTCCCCCTTGAGCAGGTCCTTCAGCGCGGCAAAGGGATTATGGGTGGCAGCGGCGGGCTTCGCGTTTTCCGTGTAACCCGCGCCACGCACCTGGTCCACATGGCGCATGTGCTCATTGTCGTGGCAGTAGAGGCACAGCAGTTCCCAGTTGCTACCGTCCTCCGGGTTGTTGTCGTGGTTGTGGTCACGGTGATGCACCGTGAGTTCGCGCAGGTTCTCGCGGGTGAACTCGCGACTGCAACGCCCGCATACCCAGGGATAGAGCTTGAGGGCGCGCTCGCGATAGTCACGTTCCCGCTGGTCGCGGTTGCGGTGGGCCTCGGCGACGATGCGGTCGAGGCGGCTGTCGGGGGAAGAATCCTTGCTGGTTGCCATGCAACACCTGTGTACTGAATGCCGTCAGGAAATTGTATATTGCCCAGCGGCGACGCAATACACAAACCAGCCACGGGTTGATGGTATATTCGCTGGCACACCATGGACATCGTCAACCAATTCATCCTGCTCGCCGCCGGCCTGCTGTTGCTCAGCATCCTGGCCAGCGCCCTGTCGGCCCGGGTGGGCATGCCCCTGCTGCTGGTATTCCTCAGCATCGGCATGCTCATCGGCGACGAAGGCCTGGGTGGCATCGTGTTCGCCGATATCCGTACCGCCTACCTGGTGGGCAGCGTCGCCCTGGCGGTGATCCTGTTCGATGGCGGACTGCGCACCGACGTGCGCAATTTCCGTGTCGGCCTGCGGCCGGCCCTGTCCCTGGCGACGGTGGGGGTATTGCTCACCGCCCTGATCACCGGCCTGTTCGCCGCCTGGGTACTGGGCCTGTCCTGGCTGGAGGGCCTGCTCATCGGCGCCATCGTCGGTTCCACCGATGCCGCAGCGGTATTTTCCCTGCTGCATTCCCGGGGGCTGGAACTGAAGCAGCGGGTGGGTGCCACTCTGGAGATCGAATCGGGCAGCAACGACCCCATGGCGGTGTTCCTGACCATCGTGCTGGTGGAGGCCCTGCTGGCGGGCCAGACCCGGCTCGGTTGGGATGTGATGTGGATCTTTGTGGTGCAAATCGGCCTGGGAGCGGCCTTCGGGCTGGCCGGCGGCAGGCTGCTCAGCCTGGTGATCAACCGCATGCAGCTGAGTCCGGGGCTCTACCCCCTGGTAGCCCTGTCCGGCGGAGTGACCATATTCGCTGCCGCCTCGGTGCTGGGCGGCAGCGGCTTCCTGGCCGCCTACCTGGCGGGCCTGGTGGTGGCCAACCGGCCCCTGCAGGCAGGCCAGAACATCCTGCGCTTCCACGACGGCATGGCCTGGCTGGCACAGATCACCATGTTCCTGGTACTCGGCCTGTTCGCCAACCCCACGGCCTTGCTGGGCAGCGCCCTGCCCTCCCTGCTCATCGCCGTGGTGCTCATGCTGGTGGCCCGCCCCCTGGCGGTGTGGCTGAGCCTGCTTCCCTTCCGCTTTCCGCCCCAGGAACAACTGTTTATCTCCTGGGTGGGCCTGCGCGGCGCGGTACCCATCGTGCTGGCCCTGTTTCCGCTCATGGCGGGGCTGGATAACGCCTGGATCTTTTTCAACGTGGCCTTCTTCGTGGTACTGGTCTCCCTGGTGTTCCAGGGCTGGACCGTGACCCCGGCGGCGCGCTGGCTGAACCTGGAGGTGCCCACGGGCAGCAGTGTCATCCAGCGTGTGGAACTGGATGTGCCGGGCGAGTTCGACCGCGAACTGGTGGGCTACCGCCTGGATGGTGAAAGCCCGGCGGCCAAAGCCACCCGGCTGCCGCTGTTGCCCGAGGGGGTACGCTACGCGGCGGTACTGCGCGACCACCAGCCACTGGACACCTGCGGCCTGACCGAGCTGCAGGCCGGCGATTATGTCTACCTGCTGGCCAAGCACGACGACCTGCCGGCGCTGGACGGACTGTTCTCCGCCGCCCCCGACACCGAGCGCGATGCCGCCACCCGCTACTTCGGCGAATTCATTATCAATGGCGATGCCCGCCTGGAGGATCTCGCCCAGGTCTATGGTTTCGCCCTGCCGGAGGAAGCCCGTGGCCACACAGTGACGGAACTGTTCGCCACCCGCTTCGGCCGGCGCCAGGTGGTGGGCGACCGCATCGTACTGGGCACGGTGGAACTTGTGGTACGCGAGACCGAGGGCGCCGAAGTCAGCCGCGCCGGGCTCAAGCTGTCCCACTGACTTCGAGACTTGTTCTCCATTCGTTCTAGTGCAATACTTGGGCCTGGTTGTATCCGGAACCTGTGGTTTCAGATGAACAAGGATCGGTAATCGCATGAAAAATATACTCACCCGCCGCCAACAGGAAATCCTCGACTACCTGCGCGAGCAGGATTTCGATCCCCCGCCCACCCTGGACGAACTGTGCCGAGCCCTGGGGCTGTCCTCCCGGGGCTCACTGCACAAGCACATCAGCGCCCTGGTGGAGGCCGGTCTGGTCGAGCCCATGGACGGCAAGCACCGCGGCGTGCTGCTGCGCGATACGGAGGCCGCGGCCGACGAGGAGCGGTTGCCCTTCCTCGGCTATATCGCCGCCGGCCGGCCCATCGAGGCCATTCCCCAGCCGGAGACCCTGGCGGTGCCCGCCGCCCTGCGCACCCACCGGCCCTGCTATGTGCTGGAGGTGCGCGGCGACTCCATGATCGAGGACGGCATTCTCGACGGCGACTGGGTGGTCATCGAACAGCGCGACCAGGCCCGCAACGGCGAAGTGGTGGTGGCCCTGGTGGACGGCGGCGAGGCCACCCTCAAGCGCATCGAGCAAAAGCCCGGCCAGGTCATCCTGCATCCCGCCAACGGCCGGCTGGCGCCGCTGCGCTATACCCCGGAGCAGGTGCAGGTACAGGGGATACTGGTGGGCCAGATGCGCCGCTATCACTGACCCCGTTTTGACCTGCATCAATGGCACCGCCACAAACGCCTGCTAGGGTTCGTCCACCCGCAGCAGACCGGGAGTGCCGCCATGCCCCAGACCATCGTCCAGGCCGCCCCGACGGCCTTCAATCCCTTCGACCTCGACCAGGACCAGGCCTACCGCGTGTGGCGTGACTGGAAGCTGGAGCATGCCCCCACCCGTCTGGAGCAGCTGCTGGTGGAGATTCGCAATCCATTGCATCTCACGCCGGCCGAGTCGCTGGCCATACTCGACCGCTGTGCCCACACCAACATGGCGCTCTATGCCTGCGATCCCGGGCCGGAACAGCACAAGGACATCCCGCGCGCCATCGGCCAGGCCTTCGGGCTAGAACACCTGGACCACAACCTGCTGGCGGACGAGGACGCCATCACCTCGCTGACGGTCAACGGCGAGGGTGAGCATCCCCACTACATCCCCTACACCAACCGGCCCATCCAGTGGCACACCGACGGCTATTACAACGCCCCGCACCAGCAGGTGCACGGCCTGATGCTGCATTGCGTGCATCCGGCCGCCGCGGGCGGTGCCAACGACCTGCTGGATCACGAACTCGCCTACATCTTCCTGCGCGACACCAACCCCGATTACATCCGCGCCCTCATGCAGCCCGACGCCATGACCATCCCGGCGCGCCGGGATGCAGACGGGAT
Organism: Lysobacteraceae bacterium; assembly: GCA_020201295.1. GTDB lineage: Bacteria > Pseudomonadota > Gammaproteobacteria > DSM-19610 > DSM-19610 > JAIVHA01. Next base: position 4,542 of record JAIVHA010000169.1, read on the forward strand.
CGCCCGCCCGGCCCGCAGCGGACCGGTATTCAGCATCGATGCGCGCCACCACACCCTGCACATGCGCTATACCGCCCGCCGCCGCAACATCCAGTGGAAGGCCGACCCCGTCCTGGATCAGGCCCGGCAGCGGCTGGGCGACTTGCTCGACAGCGATCAGCCCTTTATCCTTCACGGCCGCCTGGAACGCGGTATGGGCCTGATCTGCAACAATGTCCTGCACACCCGCCGCGGCTTCGCCGATTACCCCGGCCTGCCGGCACGCCTGCTCTACCGGGCGCGCTTCCACGACCGTATCCAGGGCACCCAGTTCGACGATTTGTGCAGCTGGCGCTAGCAGCCTGTCGGACTTAGGCTGCTAGGAGTCTGTCGGACTTGGGCGATCGTCCAGAACCGTGCTGGTGAAGCCCACCAGCTCCGGCAGCAGGGCCTGCCAGGCGGCATTAGCCGCCGCGGCCACCCCGCGCGGGCTGCGCTCAGGCGCCACCGTGCGGGTGCTGAACAGACGGCTGGCCAGTACCGCGCGCGTCTCCAGGTCTACCAGCTGCAGGCGCAGGCGCAGCTGGAATTCGCTCGGCACGACCCGGAAATCCTGGCTGAACTCCAGTAATTCCACATCCAGGCGCAGATCCGGCTGCGCCGCCGATCCCACCCGTACCACAGCCCCGAAATGCCCGCTGGCCTCCAGTGCTTCCGCCAGTCCCGGCAACAGCAGCTGCGCCGGGGTATCGACCCAGCGGCTGCGTGCGAAATAGCGCAGCTGATAGTCCTGCTCGCGGTAGGCCATGCGCGGAGTATCCAGTTCGACACGTGCCAGGGGGCGGGTGACCAGCAGTACCGGTGCGCCCGGTCCTGCCTGTCGTACGGGCCAGGCGGGTATGTCCAGGGTATAGCGATCCATTATGACCGGCTCGCTGCGCGGCAGAACCGAACAGGCCGCGAGCGTCAGGGCGAGACCACTGGCCAGCAGCATTCCGTAAAGCGCTTTCATCATCCCCATGGGCTTTCCCTGTCTCATTCCCCTGGCCCCAGTTCGTTCAGCCGCGGCCCGAACAACAACGCGCGTGGATCCTCTTCCAGGCGCTCACTCAGGCGCTGGAAACCGGCGGTGAGCTGGCGCATCTCCACCAGCAGGGCATCCACCTCGGGCAGGGTACGTCCACCCAGCACCTGCAGGCTGTCGCTGCCGGCGCGCACCTGGGCCTGCACATCCTGGCTGGCGATGCGCACATCCTCCGCCAGCGCCTCCAGACTGGCAAGCGTGGAATCCACGCGCTGCAGCACCGCCGGCAACTGTTCACCGGCGGCGGCGAAGGATTCAATGCCCGCCCCCAGCGCCGGGCGCCGCTCCGCCAGGGTGGCCGTGAGGAGTTCGACATGCTCGACGATCTGCTCCAGTCGATCGCGGGTATCGGAGTTCAGCAGTCCGCTCAGGTCGCGGGCCGCCCGATTCAGGTTCTCCATCAGTTCCGTCGTCGCGGCGTCGAGTCGCGTCATGAGCGAAGGTCCCGCCTGGATCACGGGATAGCGTTCACCGGGAGCCGCCTGGAGCTCCGGGGATTCACGGCTGCCACCACTGAGATCGATGGAGGCGATGCCCGTGACCCCCTGGAAGCTCAGGGTAGCGACCGTATCCTCCTTGATGGGCACACTGGCATCGATATCCAGGGTCAGGCGTACCCGTTCGGGGTGCTCCGGGTCCAGGCCCATGTCGCGCACCCGCCCGATCTGTACCCCGCGATACTTCACCGGTGCATCCAGGAACAGGCCGGATACGGAATCGCTCATGTAGACCCGGTAGCCGCGGGTTTCATAGCCCATTTGCCCAAAGGCCAGCCACAGGCTCAGCGCCACCGCCGCACTGCCCAGCAGCAGCACGAAGATTCCGACGATGACGTAATGTACTCGTGGTTCCATGTTCAGCTCGAATCACCAGATGACCAGCGAGCTGGCCGATACCCTGTGTCGGGACCGTCGGCCGCATGGACGCGGCCGTCGAGCGTACAGGGATGTATTCACAGCGAGTCCCGAAACAGGGTATCGCCATGACCGTTCCCTCACCCCATCCCTCTCCCAGAGGGAGAGGGGGAGGCAGAGCGCGCTACGCGCGATTTTCACGCTATCTGGCACCAGTCGGATGCGCGGCCCGGCCCCGCGCGCCCTCGAAATAGGCCCGCACTGCGGGATGATCGACTTCCTCCAGCTCCGCCATGGGCGCAACGGCCACCACCCGCCCCTCGCCCAGCACCGCCACCCGGTCCGCGACCTGCCAGAGCAAGTCCAGGTCATGGGTGACCATGACCAGCGTCAGTCCCAGCCATTGCTTCAGGTCCAGGATGAGTTCGTCGAAGGCACCCGCGCTGACCGGGTCCAGGCCCGAGGTGGGCTCGTCGAGAAACAGCAACTGCGGATCCAGGGCCATGGCACGCGCCAGCGCGGC
>JAIVHA010000170.1 GCA_020201295.1 Lysobacteraceae bacterium
GCCATGTTCCGCAACCGCAACCAGCTGCTGCGCTTCAAGCCGGCGGACGGTACCCAGGTGCTGGTGCGGGCGCGCATCAGCCTCTACGAAGCCCGGGGCGACTACCAGCTGATCGTCGAGCACATGGAGGAGGCCGGCGACGGCGCCCTGCAGCGCGCCTTCGAGGCGCTCAAGCAGCGCCTGGCCGCGGAGGGCCTGTTCGACCCGGCCCGCAAGCGCCCCCTGCCCGTGCTGCCGCGCCGTATCGGCGTCATCACCTCCCCCACCGGGGCCGCCATCCGCGACATCCTGAGCGTGCTGGCACGGCGTTTTCCCGCCATCCCGGTACTCATCTACCCGGTGCCGGTACAGGGCGAGGGGGCCGGGGCGCGCATCGCCGCCGCCCTGCGCCGTGCCGGCACGCGGGGCGAGTGCGACGTGCTGATCCTGGCCCGCGGCGGCGGCTCCCTGGAAGATCTGTGGGCCTTCAACGAGGAGGCAGTGGCACGCGCCCTGTATGACAGCCCCATCCCGGTGGTGAGCGGGGTGGGCCACGAGGTGGACATCACCATCGCCGATTTCGCCGCCGACCACCGCGCCGCCACCCCCTCGGCGGCGGCGGAGGCCGTCAGCCCCGACGGCCAGGCCTGGCTGCAGCAGCTGCTACGCCTGGACGGCCGCCTGCTCACCCTGCTGCACCAGCGCCAGCGCCAGGCGCACCAGGCCCTGGACAGTCTGGGCCGGCGCCTGCAGGCCCAGCACCCCGGCCAGCGCCTGCGCCAGCGCGCCCAGCGGCTGGACGAACTGGACCAGCGCCTGCGCCGCGGCCTGGAGCGGCGCCTGGCCCGGGTCCGCACCGACCTGGCACAGTGGCAGGCACGGCTGCGCGGGGTAGCCCCCGCCCCGCGCCTGGCGCGCCTGGCCGGGCAGCATGTCGAACTAAAGCGGCGCCTGCACGCCGCCCTGGAGCACCGGCTGGAGCAACGCCGCCAGGCCCTCAAGGGACTGGCGCGGGCCCTGGACACCGTCAGCCCCCTGGCCACCCTGGCGCGTGGCTACAGCATCACGAGCCGGGTGCGCGACGGTGTCCTGCTGCGCGCCGCCGGTGAGGTGGAGGTGGGCGAGGAAATTGAAACCCGGCTGGCGGATGGGGGTCTCATCAGTACCGTGCAGCGGCGGATCGGGCAGGAAAACACCTGAAGACCTGGTGGGAGCGGCGCCAGCCGCCTATCGCGACTGGCGTCGCTCCTACATGACAGGGCACATGACGCACCTGTAGGAGCGGGCTCCGCCCGCGAACATTCGCGGCCATGCCCCAGGGCACTCTCTCGACCGCGACGCGGTCTCACCTTGAGGCCGCTCCTACAATTGAACGACGGCCAGCGCCGGACAGTCGCCTTCCGGATCGACGACAAGGCCTACGAGACCCAGCACATTACCCTTACCGACACCCGCCGCGTGACACCGAATGCCGAGGACCTGGAACGCATCGCCCGGGAACGTGGCCGGATCCAGGCGGCGCTGGGTGTATTCTCGCCGCAGGCACCCGAGTCCCTGTTGCTGGAACTGCCGGTAGCCGGCCGTGAAAGCAGTCCGTTCGGTCTGCGGCGCTATTTCAACGAGCAACCGCGTAATCCCCACAGCGGCCTGGACATCGCCGCCGCCGAGGGCACACCCATACAGGCGCCCGCCAGCGCCCGGGTCATCGATACGGGGGATTTCTTCTTCAATGGCAACACCGTGTTTCTCGACCATGGCCACGGCCTGGTGACCATGTACTGTCACCTGCATGAAATCACGGTGGAGCCGGGGCAGATCCTGCGGCAGGGGGACAGGATCGGCACCGTGGGCAAGACCGGGCGCGCCACGGGTCCGCATTTGCACTGGGGCGTGAGCCTCAATGATGCGCGTGTGGACCCGAAGCTGTTTCTGCGCGAGGAGCCGGTGTCGGCGCAGCAATAGCGGGGGCAGGCGCGGGAGCCGTCCTGTAGGAGCGGCCTCTGGCCGCGAACCGACCGTGGAATGCGTCAAACCGTTCGCGGCCAGAGGCCGCTCCTACACGGAAGAGGACACCACCGGCTCGCCCTGGCGCAGGGGTTCGAGGTGCAGGTGTTTTGCCTCGGCGCCAGCCTCCAGCAGGGCCTCGCGCAGGGCGGGTAGCAGTTCCTGGCGCCCGGCCGCGTAGATCTCCATGCCCGCCAGGTCCACGGCGTCACGGCCCAGGGCATCCATGAACAGGTCCACGCGCTGGGCCACCTCACCGCCACCCCTCAGGGGGTGATACTCGAAGATATCCAGGGCATCGGCCCAGGAACGGCACAGGTTGTCGAGGTATTGCCCGGCCTCGCCACTGTCCAGCCAGTAGAGTTCGATGGACTCCACCAGGTCCAGGGCGATGGCCTGTTCTATAAGCGCCTTGATGGGCGCGAAGCCTCCGTCGCAGGCCAGCATCAGCAACGGTCGCGAGGCGTCCTGGCCGAGCACGAAGCCGCCGCGCGGACCGATCACCATGATGCTGTCACCCTTGTTGAGCTCGCCCAGGATGCCGGCGGCCGGGTTGCCGGCAGGATGGGGAATGTGCAGTTCCAGCTTGCTGGCATCGCAGGGACAGCTGGCCAGGGAAAATTCACCGCCGCGACCCGCCCCGGTCTCCAGCCACACATACTGGCCTGAGCGGAATTCCAGCCGCTGCCCCGGTTGTGGGCGCAACTCCACCAGGTTCATGGCAGGACCGCAGTTCTGCAGGCGGCGGATGCGGGTGTCGAGTCGCTGCTCCTGGATGTCCTCGTCGGGGCGCCGCTCGACCGCCTCGAGGACCACGTCGGTGACGGCGGTGGTGCAACAAAGCAGCAACTCGCCCCGTTCCTGCTGCGCCTCGTTGAGTTCGTACACCGGTGTTCGTGTCTGGCGCACCTCGCCGGAAACCAGGCGCCCGCGGCAACGCCCGCAGCTGCCATCGGCGCAGCCATAGCGCAGGGACAGGCCGGCGCTCAGGCCGGCGTCCAGCAGGTCCGCCGCACCTTCCACGAAATAATCATGGCCGCTGGGCAGCACTCGCACATGGGCCGCCAGGATGCGCAGGAAGGTTTCCTTGTCGAGCAGTTCGCGGGGATAACCGTGCTGGTCCTCGTCGCCTTCCAGGACCTGCACGAACCAGGACCTGAAGGCCGCCACCTCGGCGCCGCCCTGCAGGCCGGCAACCGCTTGCTTGATCTGTTCCATCAGGTGGTTGTAGCGATGGATTTCCGTCTTGGCGGCGGCCAGTTCCTGGCCCAGCAGGCTGACGCGTCGCGCCAGGGTGTGCACATCCAGGGCCTCGGACTCGTGGCGCATGGCCTTGGCGAAGGCCTCTTCCATGAAGCGCTCCACGCGCTCGATCATGGTGTTGTCTTCCATCTGCGTGCCGGGGTAGGCACGCAGCAGTTCCTCCACGTCCAGCTCGCCCTCGAAGGTGGACAGTTCACCTGCGCGGATGCGTTTCTGTAACGTGCCGCGCTTGACGCCCACCAGTCGCGCCGCCTTGGAAAGGGTGATGTAGCGGGCCACGTCTCCTCCTAGCCTTGGGTGTCGCCCTGATTATAGGCCGGCATCAATCGAATTGTTCGAAATCCGGCAGCGGCGGATTGCCGTCATGGATGAGGTTCCAGCGATACTGGCGATAGACCTCGCGGGTATACAGGTAGGGATCGAGGGCGCCGGCATCGCGCATCCGGGTGGCATCCAGCAATTGAGCGCGGGTATCCACGAGACGCAGGGCGATGGCGGAATTGCGCTCACGCACCTCCTCGTGCTGGCTGACCAGGTCCATCTGGTTGGACAGCAGGCGACCGCTGGTATCCCGTACCGTACTCGGACCCATCAGGGGCAGTACCAGGTACCAGCCTTCACCGAAACCCCAGGCACCGAAGGTCTGGCCGAAATCCTCACGGTGTTTGGGATGACCCATGGAAGTTGCCACATCGAACAGACCGACGACACCGAAGGTGGTATTGAAGAAGAAGCGAGCGCTGTCGGAGGCGGCCTGCCGGGGCTTGCCCTGCAGGGCCCCGTTCACGATGACGATGGGTTCCTCCAGGTTCTTGAAGAAATTGTGCACACCCTTCTGCACAGGCTTTGGCGTCAGGCGCTGGTAGCCTTCGGCCACGGGCTTGAGCACGAACTCGTCCACCTTGTCATTGAACTGGTAGATGGCGCGGTTGACGGGCTCCAGTGGATCCGCGATTTCCTGGTGGGGCGGGCGTTGGGCACAACCCCCCGCCAGCAGCAGGGCCGGGATCAGGGTCAGGGTCACAACTTCCTTGCGGATCATCCTTCGTTCCTCGTGCAGTCAATGTCATTTACGACCAGCATATCCAAGTCATGCCGTGCCGGCCATCAGGACTTTTCTATCGGCCATGGGCGCGGAAATTTGAATCCCCTAGCGCTTGCGCACGTGTTTCATCATCCGTTTGCGCCTGTACTCCTGACGCGGGGTCAGGGTGTTGCGGCGTCCCTCGTAGGGATTGCTGCCCGTCTTGAGTTCCAGCCGCACCGGCGTGCCCTGCAGGCGGAAGGCCTTGCGGAACACATTGACCAGGTAACGGTGATAGGACTGGGGCAAGTGCTCGGTCTGGTTGCCGTGTATCACGATCACCGGGGGATTGCGCCCGCCCTGGTGCGCGTAACGCAGCTTGACGCGCCGTCCGCGCACCAGCGGTGGCTGGTGATCGAACACCGCCTTCTCCAGTACCCGCGTCAGTTCCGGGGTGGAGATATCGCGATAGGCCGCGTCGTAAGCGCGCTGCACGGAGGCGTAGAGATCGCCCACCCCGGTACCGTGCAAGGCGGAGATGAAGTGGAACTCGGCAAAATCCAGGAACGGCAGCTTGAGGTCGATCTCCCGCTTGAGCCAGTCTTTCTGGCCCGATTCCATGCCGTCCCACTTGTTGACCGCCACCACCAGGGCGCGGCCCTTCTCCAGCACATGACCCGCCAGGGTGGCGTCCTGCTCGATAATACCGCCCTCCCGGGCATCCAGCACCAGCACCACCACGTTGGCCGCGTCGATGGCCTGCAGGGTTTTGATGATGCTGAACTTCTCGACGGCCTCACTGACGCGGCTGCGGCGCCGCACACCGGCGGTGTCGATCAGGGTATAGCGCACGCCGTTACGCTCGAAGGGAATGAAGATGCTGTCGCGGGTGGTGCCCGGTTCATCGAAGGCGATCACCCGCTCTTCGCCGAGGATGCGATTGACCAGGGTGGACTTGCCCACATTGGGCCGGCCGACGATGGCGACCTGGATACCGGCCGCCTCATCCGCGCCCGGTGCTTCCTCTGGTGCTTCTGGTAACGCAGCCAGCACGGTGTCCATGAGGGCGGTGACGCCGCGTCCCTGGCTGGCGGAAATGGCGTGGGGTTCGCCCAAGCCGAGGCGGAAGAATTCCGTGCGCGCCACATCCGGGTCCACGGCATCGGTCTTGTTGACCACCAGGTGCACCGCCTTGCCACTGCGGCGCAACCGCTCCGCCACCCGCTCGTCACTGCTGTTCAGGCCGGCGCGGCCATCCACCAGCAGCAACACCACGTCGGCCTCCTCCACCGCCTGCCACACCTGGCGGGCCATGGCGCTGTCCACACCCTCGGGATCGTCGGCCAGGCCGCCGGTATCCACCACCAGGTAGGGACGCGGGCCGATCTTGCCATCGCCATACTGGCGATCGCGGGTGAGCCCGGGCAGATCCGCCACCAGTGCATCACGGGTGCGGGTCAGACGGTTGAAGAGTGTGGACTTGCCCACATTGGGGCGGCCCACCAGGGCGATTACGGGAAGCATGATCCTAAAAACCTCAGTTGGACGCGCCCGAGTGTGCGGTTTTCGAGTTGGCTGGCAAGGCGCTTTGATGCGCATGGCCGCCCCCTGCAACGAGGAGCAACGCAGCCAGGCGACTCGAAAACCGTGCAATCGGGCGCGTAGCGCGCTCACCATCAAAGTGAACGTCATCGGAGGCAAAAAACGCGGTATTCATCGTGCTCTCCAGGGTACAGAAGCGACCAACTGAGGTTTTTAGGATGACGCTCTCGATGTCATGGAGCAAACCGGCACGGACCGGGGGCCATAGGTAGCCGGATCAACGATCCGGCGATTGCACCTGCAAAACCGTGAGCAGGCCGCGCTTGCCGAGCACATACAAGCGTTCGCCCACCGCTTGCAGGCGGGCGATGCCCCGGCCATCCGTGCGCAGGCGACCCACCAGGTCGCCGTCGATGCGCGACAGCAGGTGTACATAACCCTCGTAGTCACCCACCGCCACCAGGTCACCGAAGGGCACCGGGGCCGTCAGGTCGCGCAGGCGCAGGGCATCCTGCTTCCACAGGGCAGCGCCATCGCGACGACTCAGGCCCCAGACCTGGCTCTGGTCATCGGTCACGTACAGCTGGCTGAAATCCACACCCAGGCCGGCATAGGCGGACATGTCCCGGCGCCAGTCGATCTGGCCGGCGCGCATGTCCACCGCCGCCACCTGGCCCTGGTAGCTGACGGCATAGGCGGTCACGCCGTCGATCACCGGGTCGGCGTCCAGGTCCACCATGCGTTCCAGTTCGGAACGGCCACGGGGTTCGGCAATGGCCAGTTCCCAGGCGGTGCGTCCCTGTTCCACGCCGAGCAGCGCCAGGCGGCCATTGGCAAAGCCCGCCAGCACGGCGCCGCCGGCCAGGGCCGGGGTGCTGCTGCCGCGCAGGGTCAGCGCCGGCATGGTCCGGTCAAAGGCCCAGCGCCGCTCGCCGCTGGCCGCGTCCAGCCCGGTCAGAGTGCCGTCGGCGCTTTGCACCACCACCACGCCCCGGTCGATGCGCGGTACCGCCAGCACTTCGCTGGCAACCCGCGCACGCCAGACTTCGGCCCCGTCACGCATGTCCAGCGCCAACACCTCGCCGTCACTGGTACCCATGACCACCAAGCCTTCCCCGGCATCGACACCCGCGGAGATGGGCGCCCGGGTATTCACATCCCAGAGCGGCTCACCGTCTTCCGTATTCAGTGCGTACACGCGTCCCTTGCGATCGGCAAGGTACACCTGGCCACCCACGAACGCGGGTCTCAGGCTCACGAATTGCTTATCGTGGCCACTGCCGGCGCGCCGTTCCCATACCGTCTCCAGTTCCACCTGCTGCTCGATGCTGGTGAGCGGCGTCGGTGGTTCGCTGGTGTCCTTGCCACGCAAGGCGCAACCGCCCAGCAACATCAACGACACGAAGTACCAGAGCCAGTGTTTCATCGTATGTCGTCCAGCTTGACGCGCAGCAACGGCCGGGTGGGGGCATCCTCATCCAGCTGATCCAGCGCGACACGATAGGCGTCACGGGCCGCGATCCGATCGCCCTGCGCGAGGGCGATATCCCCGCGCAGCTCAGCATACAGGGGCGCGTACGCTCCCGTGGCCGGTGCCTGGGCGAGTTGTGCCTCGGCGGCGCTGAACTCCTCCATGGCCACCAGCAGGCGCACCAGGCGCAGGCGGGCACTGTGACGCAGTGCCTCGGTCTTGCCATGCTCCAGCGCCCACTGCAATTGGGCCCGCGCCGCCTCCAGTTCGCCCTGTTCGATCTGCAGTCGGGCCATGCCCAGGGCGGCCAGTGCCGCGTAGGGGCTGTTACTGTGTTCACTTACCAAGGCATCGCCGGCCTGGCTGACTTGCCCGGCATCGCTGCGCTCCAGTCCGTTCATGAACTGTACGTAGAGATGGGAGGCGGATTCCTGCTGGCGATCCTGGTAACTGAACCAGGCACGGGTGCCGAAGATCACCGCTAGGCCCAGCAACAGGCCGGTGATGACAGAGCTGCCATTTTCCTTCCACCAATTCTTGAAGGCCTCGATTTGTTCCTTTTCCGATTCGTATGCTTCCACGTGCGCAATCCCCAGTGCTGTTCAATCATCTTGAACTGGTTCTTGAAGCTGCCGCCGCCGCCGTTGAGCAGCACGCGCAGTCCGGGCAAGGCGTCGCGCAACCGGTCCGCGAGAATCAGGCCATGGGCCTCGGCCCGCCCGCCGACCGTGACCAGGTAGACCTGAGGTGCGGCGGAAGGGAAGGCCACGCCCGACTCTTCCAACAGCGCGATCAGGCGCTCGATGCCCATGGCGAATCCCACCGCCGGGGTGGGGCGACCGCCCAGGTATTCCACCAGGCCGTCATAACGACCGCCGGCACAGACCGTGCCCTGGGCCCCCAGCCGGGTGGTCACCCATTCAAACACTGTCCGGCCGTAGTAATCCAGCCCCCGTACCAGTCGCGGGTTGAGTTCGTAGGCCAGACCGGCGCCATCCAGCAATGCGCACAGGCGCGTGAAGTGTTGCTTCGATTCCTCATCGAGGTAATCACTCAGGCGCGGCGCCGCTTCGATCAGGGCCTGCATGTCCGGGTTCTTGCTGTCGAGGATGCGCAGCGGATTGCTCTCCAGGCGCCGCAGGCTGTCCTCGTCCAGGGCCGCGCGGTGCTGCTCCAGGTAGGCCACCAGGGCCTCGCGGTAGTGACCGCGCGCCTCCAGGGTACCCAGGGAATTGAGCTGCAGGGTCACATCACGCAGGCCGAGCTCGCGCCACATGCGCGCCGTCATGAGGATCAGTTCCGCGTCGATGTCGGGTCCGGCCATACCGAACACCTCGACACCGACCTGGTGAAACTGGCGGTAACGGCCCTTCTGCGGGCGCTCATGCCGGAACATGGGGCCCATGTACCAGAGCCGCTGCTGCTGGTTGTAGAGCAGGCCCTGTTCGATGCCGGCGCGCACGCAGCCCGCGGTGCCCTCCGGCCGCAGGGTAACACTGTCGCCATTGCGATCCGCGAAGGTATACATCTCTTTCTCAACGATGTCGGTGACCTCGCCGATGGAACGCTGGAACAGCTCGGTCTTTTCCAGGATGGGCAGGCGGATCTCCTGGTACCCATAGGCATGCAGCACGGTGCGCACCCGGTCTTCCAGGTACTGCCATGCGGGGGTCTGGTCCGGCAGGATGTCGTTCATCCCGCGGATGGCTTGAATGCTGTTCGCCATAGTGTACTTGTGTCGGTTAGGTGGGCAGGTGCAGCGCCCTACTCCAGACGCAGGCGGGCCACCGCGCCCCGGGTATGGGCCGAGGTGTCGATCGCCTGCCCGTCATATTCCAGGTCCACGCCCGCGGCATTACCCAGCAACAACTGGAAGGGTGGCGTGCCGGACAGGACTTCGCGGCGTCCCGGAGACATCAGCCCGTACAACAGCCGCCCTTCCCGGTCCTGGATTTCCACCCAGCTCTGTTCCCGGAAATTCAGCACCAGCCGTGCCTCCTGGTCCGCGGGTCCGGATCGAGGCCCGAGATCCGGAGATGGCACCGGCACGGGTTCGGGCGCCACGGCCGCCGGCGCCTGTAGGGCGGAGGATTCCCCGGGCAGGTCAGCGGGGAGCTCCACCTCCGCGGAGTCCGGCTCGTCCGCAGCCGGCAAAGGCCAGATGGGTTCCGGGGCGTCGTCGGATCCTGCCTGGTCGTTGGCCTCGGGCGGCAAGACCGGCAGCCTCAGGCCCGCCGGCTGGTCCAGTGCCGGCGTCGGCTCCCCCCACTGCTCCCAGACGCGATTCAGCGCGGGATAGGCAAACAGCACCAGCGCGGCCAGCACGGCCAGCAGGAACAGGTAACCGAACCAGCGCCCCAGGGCGGGCACAGCCACGGGGCCGCGAAAACCATGGCGACGCTTGAGGGCGGCGGCGGGTGTGGCCTCGGCCTCGGGCAGCGCCTCGGCCACCAGCTTTTCGTCCAGTTCGACCAGGCGCGCGTAGTTGCGCAGATAGCCACGCACGAAAGTACGCGCCGGCAGCCGCTCCAGGTCATCGGTCTCCAGTGCCTCGATGATGTGCACATCCAGGCGCAGGCGCTGCGCCACATCCTTGCGGTCCAGGCCGCGCGCCTCCCGCGCGGCCTTCAGCCGTGCCCCGATCTCCAGGCGTGCCAGGGTTTCGCTTTCCGCCTCGGCGCTATGATCTTCAGGGTTGCTCATTCAGCCATTCCAGGTAGGCCCGGGTCTGTGGCGCATCGGGAAAGTTGTTGCGCAGTGCCAGACCATAGCTGGCCTCGGCGTTCTTGTCCCCCAGGGCATGTTCCACCCGGATGCCGAGCCACAAGCTCTCCGGGCCATGGCGGCTCACCTGCTGGTAGCGTTGCAGGTAGGCACGCGCGCGCAGGTATTCACCCTGTTCGTGATTCAGGCTCAGCATCTGCAGCAGGGCCTGGGGATAGAAGGGGTTGCGCTCCAGCGCCAAGCGGAAATATTCCTCGGCCTTGCGCACGTCGGGAATACGCCGGGCGCAAATACCGGCATTGGTATAGGCCACTTCCGGGGTGTCATACAGGGGATCGGCCACGGCCTGCCGGAAATGGCGGTCGGCATCCTGCAAGCGCTTCTGGTGGCAGAGGAACTGGCCGAAGTTGTTGTTGGTGCGGGAATCGGCGGGTGCCAGCGCCAGGGCGCGCCGGTAGTGGCGTTCCGCGGATTCGTTCTCGCCCAGGCGCTCGTACAGGATGGCGATGGCACCGTGCGCCTGGGCGAGATCGGGGTCCAGCTCAACCGCCCGTTGCAGGTTCTCCATGGCCAGCTGCAAACGCCCCTCGCGGTAGTAGGCCACACCCAACTCCAGGTTGGCCTGGGCGGCCCGCTTGGGGTCGGAGGTATAGGTGGGTGTGGAGGAGCAGGCGCCCAGCAGCAGGGCCAGCATGGCGATGCCAAAAATCCAATAATGCCTCACGCCACTTGTTCTCCCTTGTGCAGGTCCATGCGCCGGATACGGCGCTGGGTACGGTCCTGGAAATCCCCGGCCAGCTGGCCACAGGCGGCGGCGATGTCATCGCCGCGGGTACGGCGGGTGATGGTGGTGATACCTGCCTGGACCAGGATTTCGAAAAAGCGATTGATGCGCGCATCGCTGCTGCGCGTGTACCGGGTGCGCGGAAAGGGATTGAAGGGAATCAGGTTCACCTTGGCCGGTTTGTTGCGCAGCAGCTTCACCAGTTCGCGGGCATGGGCGTCGCTGTCATTTACGCCGTCGAGCAAGACGTACTCGAAGGTCACCCGGCGACGTCCCTCAAGGTCCACATAGCGCCAACAGGCCTCGAGCAGCTCATGGATGGGGTACTTGCGGTTCAACGGCACCAGTTCGTTGCGCAATTCGTCATTGGGCGCGTGCAGGGACACGGCCAGCGCCACGTCGCACTGGGCCGACAACTGCTCCAGGCCCGGCAGCACCCCGGAGGTGCTCAGGGTGACACGGCGTTTGGACAGGCCATAGGCATTGTCATCGAGCATGATGCGCATGGCCGGGATCACGGCGTCGAGATTCAGCAAGGGTTCGCCCATGCCCATCATGACCACGTTGGTGACCGCGCGTTCACCGCCATAGTGCGGCGCCAGCAGGCGGTTGGCCAGCCATGCCTGGCCGATGATCTCGGCGGTGGTGAGATTGCGGTTGAAACCCTGCTGGGCCGTGGAGCAGAAAGTGCAGTTCAGCGCGCAGCCAACCTGCGAGGACACGCACAGGGTGCCGCGGTCCTTCTCGGGTATGAATACGGTTTCGATGCAATTGCCGTCGTCGAGCCGGAACAGCCATTTGCGCGAGCCATCACTGGACTGCTGGTCCTGGGCCACTTCCGGACCGCGGATCTCGCACTCCTCCGCCAGCCGCGCGCGCAGCGCCTTGCTGAGATTGGTCATGGCCGCGAAGTCGGTCACCCCTTCCTGGTAGATCCACTTCAGCAGCTGGGTGGCGCGGAAGGGCTTTTCGCCGAGTCCGGCGAAGAACCCCTGCAGCCCTGCCAAGTCGAAGTCGAGGAGATTGGTGCGTGGCGCGGTCATGAAATTTGGCGTCGCCTCAGCGCAGGCGCGCGCAGATCTCGTCGGGCTTGAAGAAGAAGGCGATTTCCTGTTCCGCGGTCTCCGGACCATCGGAGCCGTGCACGGCGTTCTCATCCACGGTCTCGGCGAAATCGGCGCGGATGGTGCCCGGCGCGGCGTCCTTGGGATTGGTGGCGCCCATGACCTCGCGGTTGCGCTTGATGGCGTTCTCGCCCTCCAGCACCTGCACCATGATCGGACCGGAGACCATGAAATCCACCAGCTCGTTGTAGAAGGGCCGTTCCTTGTGCACCGCATAGAAGGCACCGGCCTGCTTAGGGGTCAGCTGCATCATGCGGGCGGCGACGATGTGCAACCCTGCCTTCTCGAAGCGGCCGTAGATCTCGCCAATCACGTTCTTGGCGACGGCGTCGGGCTTGATGATGGAAAGGGTACGTTCAATGGCCATGCGGCTACAGCTCCGGGAAAGGTGGATGTGGCGGGCGGAATCGCCCGTATCTGCCAGAAAATCAAGCTGCTAAGTGTACCTTGCTGGTGGGGAACAGGCAATGAGGCGGGGCGGGATGCCCGTCGGACTGAAGTCCGACCTACAAGCCCTACCCCCGAGATCCAGCACCCATTGGCGCAGATCTACGAAATTTACCGTGCGCGGATCAATGTCCGGATGGACTTCGTCGAGCTCGATGGCAACGTCCAGGGTATCGGTCCATTTCAGGCTCATGACGGGGTCCTCAGTGGTGCTCGCTGACCATGTTGATGGTGTACTTGGGAATCTCCACCACCAGGTCCCGGTTCGCCACCCGGGCCTGACAGCTGAGCCGCGAGTCGGGATCCAGGCCCCAGGCCTTGTCCAGCAGGTCATCCTCGGCCTCGTCGGAGGGTGCCAGGGTATCGAATCCCTCGCGCACATAGACGTGGCAGGTGGTGCAGGCGCAGGATTTTTCGCAGGCGTGCTCGATCTCGATGCCGCTGGCCAGAGCCGCATCGCAGATGGTGGTGCCGGGCTCGGCCTCGACCACGGCCCCTTCCGGGCAGATCTCTTCATGGGGCAGGAAAATGATTTGGGGCATCTTGGTCTCTCGTCAATCAAATACGGTTCGTCGGGTGCGATTGTCTGGTTCGGAGCCGCGGAACGCGGAGAACGCAGAGATACGGAGAACACAGAGATGATATTGATAAGGAACCGCTGATTTTTTTTCGTCATTCCGGCGTATGCCGGAATCCAGAAGGATCAGCGGCATGGATGCCGGCATGCGCCGGCATGACGGCGTGATCCAGATT
>JAIVHA010000287.1 GCA_020201295.1 Lysobacteraceae bacterium
TCCGCCACCGACCCGGCGTTTCGCAAGCGCTGGCTGTTGCACAGCCTCGAACAGCCACGCATGCGGGAGGACGGCTTCAGCATCCGGGTGCCGCCCAACGAGGAGCGCGGCTGGAGCGGTGGCCGCCTGGAAGGCCGGGTGCTGCTGCCGCGCCGTGCCCTGCTGCAGACCCTCGGCGGCCCGGACTTCGAATACTTCGTGGAGGCTCGTAACTACGACGAGGATGGCACCCTGTGGGAACAGATCCGCGCCCGTCAGCAACAACAGCTGGAACCGGGCGCCTGGCGCATCGAGCTGCAGCCGATGCGCCCGGCCCGGGACGACCTGTTCCTGGTGGTGCTGCTGCCTACCGGCGGCGAGGCGCCCGCACATCGCGTGCGCCTGCTGGAAGCAGGCGGCCGGGTGGGCGCCGAGATCAACGGACCACGACGTACCAGCCGCTGGTGGTTCGAACCGGAGCAACTGGGCGTGGCCATCGAGATCGAGGATGGAGACGGTACCCGCCACCACCAGGTGGTGGCAGACCCTGTACAGGCGGCCGCTCCTTTCCGGGCGCGGGAACGTTAGCTACAGCCACGACACAATGTGCTATTCTGCACGGCCTGAATCACAACAAGTACCGCATCGGTGTCGCCACCGATCGCAGGTGAACGACCAGGTTACCAGTACCGTGACCCATAGATTTCGACACAACCAGAGCCCCCCGGATGTGCCAGGACAAGGCGCAACGCGCAGGCAATGGCTCAGCCCTTGTCAAGCGCTGCAACGCGGTCCTGGTGCATCCGAGGGGCTCCCTTCGGGCGAGTCGCTGGCCGGCCATCTGCGGCGTTGCGCTTGCTTGAAAGGGGGGCGGCCCTTCCGGCGCAAGCGCGCCTTGCATCTGACCGGCCAGCGACTCGCTGGTTGTGTCGAAATCTATGGGTCACGGTACTAGGGATGAGTTTGCTCGACACGCCGCGCAGGCTGCTGCACGAATGGAGTACGCGGCGCAAGAATCAACGCACCATTGCGGCGCTGGAATCACAGCTTGAAACCCGCGACCCCATCCTGCTGGTCCACCAGATGGGTCGCGCCGGTTCGATGACCACCGTGAACACCCTGCGACAGGCGGGTCTTGCCCTGCCCGTGTTCCATACCCATACCCTCTATCCCGAAACCGTCCGCGAGCGCCTGGCCCGTGTCGCGCACCTGCCCGAGTCCCGCCATCCTCTCAACCTGCGGGTAAGTCGGCGTATTGCGGCGGAGCTGGAATCCCGGGGCAATCGCTACCGTCCCTGGAAGCTGGTCACCATCTTCCGCGACCCCGTGGCGCGCAACATCTCCGAATACTTTCTGAACATCGAGGACTACATCCCCGACTTTGCCCGCCTGGACCGCCAGGGCCGTTTGGATCACGCACAACTACTGGACACCTTCCTGGAAAAATTCCCTCATGAGCAGCGCCTGGACTGGGTGGAACGGGAACTGGAGGCGGTGTTCGACCTGGATGTATACGGACAGGCCTTTGCCAGGCAAGCAGGATTTCAGGTAATCCGTGCCGAGGGGGTGGATCTGCTCATCCTCAAGATCGAACACCTGAACCAATCCTTCCAGGCGGCTTTCCGTGATTTCCTGGGCGTCGAAGTGCCGGACCTGGCCCATACCCATATCACCGAACAGGATCCCACCCGTGCCATGTATCGGGATTTCGTGCGTGGCGCGGTGTTGCCGTCCAGCTACCTGGATC
>JAIVHA010000026.1 GCA_020201295.1 Lysobacteraceae bacterium
CCCCAATCGCCGCCGTTGTCGCAGATGCGCCGGAACTCCAGCTCCAGGTCGGCATCCTCCTGCCGACCCCGGCTCTCGAACAGCACATGCACGCGCTTACCCGTCTCGCTTCGGGTACGCAGAAACCCAAGCGCCCGCTCCAGGCAGAACAGAAGTGCCACCTCGTAGGGGTTGTAGGGAGTGGTGTAGCGCGCCTTCAGTGCATGCTTGTCGATCACCGAGGCGATCACCTGCATGGGTGCGGACGAGATCATCTGGGTCAGCTCATTCATGAAGCGCTCGCGTAGCTCGCGGTCGGTGCGCAGCAGCGCGAACGGGCCTTTTTCCTTGCGGATATCGTGTTCATGCAAGATGACCTGATCGTGGCCCCAGTAGGCCATCTTCAGTCGCTGCATGGCGGGCACGATCTGCTCAACATAGTCCCGCTTGCGCACGATGCAGAACACCAGTGCGAACACCGGAAACTGCTCATCGATTGACACCAGGCTGTGGTCGCCACTCTCGTCGGCGAAGATCAGGTAGTCGCTGTCGATCACGCTGCTCACGCGCCGGCCTCCCTATGCAAAGGCAGCCGCCACTGCCCGGTAAGGAGCTTCTGCATCAAGCCGCGTTTCTGGACTCGGAGGGCTGCGAGCTGTCGTTTCAGGAGATCAATATCTGCGCTCGCAGCGTCCAGAACTTGGGCGATCTGGGTCTGCTGGTCCAGGGGTGGCAGCGGTACCGTCGTGCTTAGGAACTCGTCCGGGCTGATATTGAGTAACCCGTTGTTACGCACACCGGTCTTGACCAATGCACGTAGCTGCGGCTTTAAATAGTCCGCCACAAACAGATGGCGCATATATGCCGCGGAAACCGAGTCATGAAGTCTGAAGCTGACGTAAACGCTCGGAACTAACGCGGTGTCATGGTCCTGGAGTTGGAATACGCAACCGAATTCGTAGCGCTTGGAGTTTCCCTTGTTGTAGGAAAACTCGCCCGCACGAAGCAGTGTGTAGGTCTTGGCGCTTTCGCCCGCCATGTAGCGGCTATACCTATCCTCCTGCCTGATGAATCCTGATGCGGAGGAGATTGTCAGTAACGGGTAATCGCCGCCATCGCCTTGACGCTGGACACGATCTGCGATGTCGCGAATGCTGAGGTGCCGCCACGCTTCCGATTTCGAGCGACCGTTGATCAAGCGGCCAATCAGTCCGGAGTAGTGCCGCTCCTTCGCCGCGATCAGTCGCTTGGTTTTCTGGATGGCGGTGTCCCAGGAGACCAGGATTTCCGCGATTTTCTCTTGCACGCGGAGCGTCGGGAGCGGCATCCGAAGTTCGCGAATCAGTCCGGCATTCAGGTTTTGCTGACCACTGCTGTTGCTCGCGTTGCGAATCTCCTCATAACGAAATAAAAGCTGTTGATAAACGTATCCGCAATTGGCCTCATCACTCAGGATGATCGCGGCACAGTTCTGATTGATTGCGGCATCAGTGGTAAGGATTGCAACCTGCCCGCGAGTTTTCCCTTGACCGACCATAGCCATCAGGATTGACCCTGACGGAATGAGTTTCGCGGACGAACTCTTTAAGCCTGCATCGGTGATCTTTTCGTCTATGTCATTGAGGGAAATTTCACAGTTCTGAACGAGTGTTGTCTTTACCCACGGGACTGTTCCTTCCCAGTAGGCGGGGTTCTCGCGATCTGGCGTGCCGCCCGATGTAATTCTCGCGATGGCTCCAAGGTTAACGGTGCGGGTAGTCATTTCTTCTTCCCCCGCCCTTTGCCTTCCAACTGCCGCTCCGTCTGCTCCAGCGCTGCCAGGTCCTCGGCATCCGCCGCCAGCCGCACCGCCTCGCGCCGGGCGGTGTCGAAACTTTCGTAGCGCTCCAGCGCCAGCTTTTCTACGACATCGGCGCGCAGCTTACCGGCGTGGGTCAGCACTTCGCGTTCGTTGAACTGCAGGAATGCGTCGAGCTTGTTTTCCCAGTCGCGCAGGGGTAGGGCGCAGGTGGTCATGGCTTCTTCCTCGCTCTCTTGCCGCCCGATGGCGCGCCCGGTTGCACCAGGGCCTTCGTGGCCTCTACCATGCGGTCGAAGTCCGACTCGAACAGCCGGTCCTGCACGATGCGGTATTTTTCGAACTCGCTTTCCGCGTGCGCCCTGGCGATCTCCGCCGTCACCTTGCCGGCATCCTGTAACACACCACGATCAGTGGCCTCGATGAAGCGGTTCAGGCGGGTTTCCCAATCCTGCATGGTCATGGGGATCTTGCGCTGCGCCATGTCCTCGGCCACATCCAGATAGGCGTTGACCAGGCGGGAGAGTTGCGCCATCTCAAGCTCGGTCAGGTAATTCTTGGCGACCACCGCGTCGAATTTCTGGATCTTGCCGCTGGGCGCATCCTTCCAGGTGGTCAGCCCCATGTTGTCTTTTTCGGCATCGGCGCGCTGGTAGACGACCTCGGCCGTCGTCTGGCCGTGGATGGCCCAGTGCAGCTTGTTCTGCACGGTGGCGAAAAAGCGTTCTGTGGCCTGCGCCGTCACGTCGTAGTCGATCGCCGTGGCGTAGATGTCTGTGATCTTCTGGTAGAACTTGCGCTCCGAGAGGCGAATCTCGCGGATGCGCTGCAACTGCTCTTCGAAATACTGCTCGGTGAGGATGGAGCCACCGGCCTTGATGCGCTCGTCATCCATCACGTAGGCCTTGATGGTGAACGCCTCGATGACGCGGGTGGCCCACTTGCGGAACTGCACGGCACGCTCGGAGTTGACCTTGTAGCCCACGGCAATGATGGCCGCCAGGTTGTAGTGCTGGGTGTGGTAGCTCTTGCCGTCGGCGGCAGTTATTCGAAATTTTCGAATAACTGAAACCTCCTCCAGCTCGCTGTCTGCAAACACCTTTTTCAGGTGGTAGTTGATGGTGTGGGTTTCCACATCGTAGAGAACCCCCATCATCTTCTGAGTCAGCCAGATACTTTCATCCGCATAAACAGCTTCCACGCCACCCTGGCCGCTGGCAGCGACAAAGGTCAGGTATTCCGCCGCCGATGAACGGACAAGGGAGGGTTCCTGCTTCTTCTTCATGAATGCCCCCTTCGCCGCCATTTGGGTCGAGCCTCCCGGAACAGTCCGCCGTCGCTCATTTCTTTTTCTCCGGCTTGTTCTTGCCTTTTTTGGATGGTTGGATGCGGGTGTCTCCAGACTCACCGGCTTCAGGTGGGGCAAGATAGTTGTCGACGCTGACCACGGGCCTGTTCGACTTGGTTTCGAGCTCCTTGCGTGCATTGCCGGCGACCGCGCCGCCCGCCTTAGCGGCGGTCCTGTTCTGCTTAAAGCCTTGGGCATCCTTGCGTTTGGCGATCTCGGTGGTACTGGCTTCGCCGAGCATGGTGAAGATCAGCTCCAGGTCGGTCATGTGGTCGCGCAGGTTCGCGGCCTTGGCCTGTTCCAAACCCTTGAGCTTCTTGTGGTCGCCGGGCGTGACACCAAAGGTGGCGCGGGCGATCTCGGCAGTGAGGATGGCGTATTCGCGCCCTTCGGCGACGCCGCGCGCTTTCCATTCGTCGGTCAGCGCGCCGCGAATGGCGATGGAGCGCATGCGCTTCTCGATCCAATCCTTGGGATAACCCTTGGACTCGTAGAGCTCGCGCGCCCGGGCACTGGCCAGCTCCGGGTCCTCGATCTCTTTGACCCGCTCGTAGCCGACCTGAGCCAGCCAGCGCTTGAAGGGCTCCGCCTTGGGCGAGGGGATGGACTGAATGATGCGGAACAGGCCCTCGGTGTTGGCACAATTCACTTTCTGCTTGCCGCCTTCGGTGTCGATCCAAAGGGGGGTGGCAATTTGCCCCCACCCTTTGGCTAACTCCTTGTCACGGCGGCGTAAATCCTTGACATAGCCTTCCGGCTGGACCGACTCGGACAGAACCGCGACCACATCGACGATGGCAAACCACCATTCGTCGTTGTGCCAAGTGCGCCGGATATTCCGTTCCTGAAAAACGACGATTCGATCGGGCCCGCTGGCAGGAAGATTGGTCTTCGATTTCTTGCTCATACGCCCAGCTCCTTCAGATACTGCTTCATCCGTGTCCGTACCTTGACCAGCTCACCCTCCAGCCGCTCAATCTCCTGCTCGACGACGGCGACGTCGATTTCTTCCTCTTCCTCGAAGGTGTCGACGTAGCGCGGGATGTTGAGGTTGAAGTCGTTGTCGGAGATCTCTTGCAGGCTGGCGACGTGGGCGTACTTGTCCACCGGCTGCCGGGCGCGGAAGGCGGCAAGCACCTTGGTCATGTGCGCGTCGAGCAGGGCGTTCTGGTTCTTGCCGCTCTGGTAGTCACGGCTGGCATCGATGAACAGTACGTTCTGGCAGTCCTCGCGGGCGCCGCCCTTTTCGCGGGCGCGATCGAACACCAGGATGGCGACCGGGATCGAGGTGGTGGGGAACAGGTTGCCCGGCAGGCCGATGACGGCGTCGAGCAGGTTCTCCTCGATCAGGGCGCGGCGAATACGACCCTCGGCGCCGCCCCGGAACAGCACGCCGTGCGGTACAACCACCGCCACGCGGCCCTCCTGCGGCAGCGCGGTTTCGATCATGTGGGTGACGAAGGCATAGTCACCTTTGGATTTCGGGGGTACCCCGCGCCAGAAGCGGTTGTAGCGATCGGCCGCCGCTTCAGTGGCACCCCACTTGTCCAGACTGAAGGGTGGGTTGGCCACCACCACGTTGAAGCGCATCAGGCGGTCGGCCTCCACCAGCGCCGGGCTGTTGAGGGTGTCGCCCCATTCGATGCGGGCTGCGTCCTTGCCGTGCAGGAACATGTTCATCCGCGCCAGCGCCCAGGTGCTGCCGTTGACCTCCTGGCCGAACAGGGCGAAATCCTTGTTTGGATTCCCGGGGCTGCCTTGCCGCTCCACCAGCGCGGCGGCCTCAATCAGCAGGCCACCGGCGCCGCAGGTGGGGTCGCAGATGCGGTCACCGGGCTTGGGGGCGGCCAGTTGCGCGAGCAGCTTCGACACCTGCTTGGGCGTGTAGAACTCGCCGGCCTTCTTGCCCGCGTCGGAAGCGAAGCGCTCAATCAGGTAGATGTAGGTGTCGCCGATCACATCCTCGGAGACGCGCGAGGGACGCAGGTCGAGCCTGACGAAGTCGCCCAGCAAGTTTTCCAGGCGGCGGTTGCGGTCCTTGGTCTTGCCGAGGTTGGCCTCAGAGTTGAAATCGATGTTGCGGAACACGCCTTCGAGCTTGGCCTTGTTGGCCTCCTCGATGTGGTCGAGCACGATGTTGATCAGCTCACCGAGGTTGGCCGCCTTGCGGCGCTCGTACAGGGCATGGAAGTCGGCCAGGAAACGGTCGGTGACCTCGCCGGTCTTCTCGTCCTTGAACTCGACGTAGGGCAGGATGAAAC
The DNA here is from genome assembly GCA_020201295.1 of Lysobacteraceae bacterium. GTDB lineage: Bacteria > Pseudomonadota > Gammaproteobacteria > DSM-19610 > DSM-19610 > JAIVHA01. The sequence goes on from JAIVHA010000026.1 coordinate 5,387, forward strand.
GCTCGCGCTCCAGCTTGCGGCGGATGCGCTCCTCGTTGTCACCGTATTCCTTCTGGTACTCGGCATAGTGGTCGGCCCATTGGTCACTGATGTACTTCAGGAACAGCATCACCAGGATGTAGTCCTTGTACTGCGCTGGATCGATGACGCCGCGAAAGGTGTCGCAGGCGGCCCAGGCGGTGTTGTTGACGTCTTGTTGGGTGAGCGGATCGGTCATGGCGTGGCCCTTTCTGGGGATGGGTGGGCATGCTTCATCAATAGGTGAGTGGTCAGGCGCTGGCGCAGGGTGGCGATGCGGGCCAACAGAGATTGCTCCTGCTCGGCCAGGGCGGCGGCCTGCACGATGCGTTGCTGCACGGCCAGCGAAGGCAGAGGAACCTCCAGCGCCTTCAAGGCTTCGGCGCTGATCATGCGCACCGAGGTGCCCTCGGCCAGCGCCGCCAGTTGGGTCTGGGTTGCCGGCGCGTTGATGTACCAGCACAGGTACGCGGGCAGCACGCCGTGGGGCCGGATCAGCAGCATCGGCGCCGAGAGCACGGCCGGTCCGATGCCTTCCAACACCTGGGCCGCGCCATTGCTGCGGCCGCGCGAACGGAACAGCAGGTCGCCTGCGCGCAGCAGGTGGTGGGTCTTACCCTTGGGCAGCGCTACCCTGACCGCCTCCTCGGCGTGCAGCAGGTTGGCGTCGTCGATGTCCTTCATCTGGATCACGGCGACATCGCCCTGCGGGTCGTGCTCGAGGCGCGACCGGAAGGGGTAGCCCATCTGTACTTCAGCCAGCTCGCCAAGATTCATGTTTGCAAAAACGCCGTTACGACAATCATCATGGATGCCATCTTAGTTGCCCAAATGTTGCCTGTCAATTAAAAGTAACGGCGTTTCTACAAAATGTGCGGATTGGCTGTCTGGGTCGGGTTGGCAGGAATGGGGTAAGCAAGGCGCTCTTTGCCCCATTTGTAGCGCAGCTTGCCCTGTTCGCTGTTTGAGCGGGTCGCGGCCGCGGGTGCAAACCGCAAACCCTGCAAACCTCGGTTTGCAGTCTGTCGGTAGCGCGATACCGCGCTCGTGCCCCCCGTATAGGATTCCGGCCAGGAAGGACCTGTTCCGTCTTGCCGGGGCAGCGTTCCCGCACGCAGGTAGCCATTTGAATCGAGGGAGGTGAGCATTCCCGATGCTCACCCTTTCTCTTTGGAGAGGAATCGCCGGGAACCGGGTCGTTTCGGCGCATCCCGGTGGGATGGCACCCGCAGGGCAAACGCCCGGAACCCCTCGCCACGCGGGATTACTGGCAAGAAAAAGGGCCCGGAGATTATCCGAGCCCTTCAAGTTGGTGGAGCGGAGGAGGATCGAACTCCCGACCTCTGCATTGCGAACGCAGCGCTCTCCCAGCTGAGCTACCGCCCCACGAAACCCGGGTGCCGTGCGTGCCGGTCCCGAGTGCGGCGCATTCT
>JAIVHA010000288.1 GCA_020201295.1 Lysobacteraceae bacterium
GTCCTCCGCCACCACCACCGGCAGGCCGGTTTCCTCCATCAGCAACCGGTCCAGGTCGCGCAGCAGGGCGCCGCCGCCGGTGAGCACGATGCCGCGTTCGGCAACATCGGCGCCCAGTTCCGGAGGAGTCTGTTCCAGGGCGGTCTTGACCGCGCCGACGATGCCCGACAGGGGTTCCTGCAGGGCCTCGAGGATCTCGTTGCTGTTGAGGGTGAAGCTGCGCGGCACGCCCTGGGCCAGGTTGCGGCCCTTGACCTCGATCTCGCGCACCTCGGCACCGGGGTAGGCGGAGCCGATTTCCTTCTTGATGCGCTCGGCGGTGGCCTCGCCGATGAGGGTGCCGTAGTTGCGCCGCACGTAATTGGTGATGGCCTCGTCGAAGCGGTCGCCGCCGATGCGCACCGAGGCGGAATAGACGATACCGTTCAGGGAGATGACCGCCACTTCCGAGGTGCCGCCGCCGATGTCCAGCACCATGGAGCCACGCGCCTCGTCCACCGGCATGCCGGCGCCGATGGCGGCCGCCATGGGTTCCTCGATCAGGTACACCTCGCGGGCCCCGGCGCCGGCGGCCGATTCCTTGATGGCGCGCCGCTCCACCTGGGTGGAGCCGCAGGGCACGCACACCAGCACCCGTGGGCTGGGGCGGAAGAAACGCGCCTCGTGCACCTTGTGGATGAAGTGCTGGAGCATCTTCTCGGTGACGGTGAAATCGGCGATCACGCCCTCCTTGAGGGGGCGGATGGCGGTGATGTTGCCGGGGGTGCGGCCCAGCATGGCCTTGGCCTCGGCGCCCACGGCGGCGATACTCTTGGGGCCTCCAGGGCCGCGGTCCTGGCGGATGGCCACCACCGAGGGTTCATTGAGCACGATCCCCTGGCCGCGTACATAGATGAGGGTGTTGGCCGTGCCCAGGTCGATGGACAGGTCATTGGAAAAAAGGCCCATTAAGCGTTTGAACATGTTAGGTGCGGCATCCGTGGGTAAGCGTAAGATGGGTAATCTAGCAACGGGGGGGATTTTGGGCAAGGCATCAAGTGTGCTACCGTTTCCGATTTAGTCAGTTCGTCACTGATCGGAGACAGAGAATGGCATTGGATTCCGCTGCCGTGGCCCGTATTGCCCACCTGGCCCGCCTGGGCATCGAGGCGGCCGATATTCCCGAGTATGCCCGCAACCTGTCCGATATCCTGGCCTTCGTCGAACAGCTCGAGGCGGTGGCGACCGCGGGTGTGGCGCCCCTGGCCCACCCCCTGGAGGCCCGCCAGCGGCTGCGTGCCGACGAAGTGACCGAAACCGACCGCCGGGAGGTGTTTCAGGCCATTGCCCCCCGTGTCGAGGCCGGACTGTACCTGGTCCCCAAGGTCATCGAGTAATCCCCGCCGGAACCGGAAGCGAATCCTATGCACCGCAAGACCCTGCGCGAACTGGCCGACGGCCTGCGCGCCAAGACCTTCTCCAGCGTGGAGCTGACCCAGGCCTTCCTGGACCGCATCCAGGCCCACGATGAGCGGCTCAACAGCTTCATCACCGTCACGGCTGAGACGGCCCTGGATGCGGGGCGGTTCCGCCGCCGCGGTGGCGGCGCGGCTGGCGCCGGCCGCCACCGGCACCGACACCGGCGGCTCCATTCGCCAGCCGGCGGCCCTGTGCGGGCTGACCGGCCTCAAACCCACCTATGGCTGCGTGTCCCGCTACGGCATGATCGCCTTCGCCTCCAGCCTCGACCAGGCCGGCCCCATGACCCAGAGCGCCGAGGACGCGGCGCTGATGCTGGGCGTCATGGCCGGCTTCGATCCGCGCGATTCCACCTGCGTGGAACGCCCGCTGGACGACTACTGCGCCGGACTCGGGGATTCCCTCCAGGGCCTGCGCATTGGCCTGCCACGGGAATATTTCGGTGAGGGGCTGGACGACACCGTGGCCGTGGTGATCGAGACGGCCATCGGCGAATACCGCAAGCTGGGCGCCGAGGTGGTGGACATCAGCCTGCCCAACAGCCACCTGGCGGTACCGGCCTACTACGTGGTGGCGCCGGCCGAGTGCTCCTCCAACCTGTCGCGCTTCGACGGCGTGCGCTTCGGCCACCGCTGCGAAGATCCGCGCGACCTGCAGGATCTCTATGTGCGTTCCCGCGGCGAGGGCTTCGGCGCCGAGGTGAAGCGGCGTATCATGATCGGCACCTATGCCCTGTCCTCCGGCTATTACGACGCCTATTACCTCAAGGCGCAGCAGATCCGGCGCCTGATCCGCGAGGATTTTTTGCAGGCCTTCGAGCAGGTGGATGTGATCATGGGGCCGACCGCGCCCGGCACTGCCTTCCGCCTGGGCGAGAAGAGCGACCCGGTCAGCATGTACCTGTCCGACATCTACACCATCGCCACCAACCTGGCGGGCCTGCCGGGCATGTCCATCCCCGCCGGCTTCGTCAACGGCCTGCCGGTGGGGCTGCAGCTGATCGGCCACTACTTCGCGGAGGCGCGGCTGCTCAACGCCGCCCACCAGTACCAGCAGGTGACCGACTGGCATCGGCGGCTGCCTGGGGGGGATTAGATCTGGTGAACCGCCAAGGCGCCAAGTACGCCAAGAAAACCTCTGTGAACCGCCAAGGCGCCAAGAACGCCAAGAAAACCGTCTTTAAAATGGAAAAGTCACATCATCAAGCTCATTCTAACCATGGGACACCAGCACACTGAACCAGCAATTATATTCCGATTTTCTTGGCGTCCTTGGCGTCTTGGCGGTTTAATGGCTTTTCCTTGGCGCCTTGGCGGTTCAAAAAAGGTCATTTGAAATGGAATGGGAAACGGTAATCGGGCTGGAGATCCACACCCAGCTGGCCACGCGCAGCAAGATCTTCTCCGG
>JAIVHA010000171.1 GCA_020201295.1 Lysobacteraceae bacterium
GGCCCGGGGGCTGCGGGCGGCGACCCCTTTGCCCGGCGGCGGCGCCCCCGCCAGTGCACCCGCACACCCCACTGCCGTACCCGCCAGCGCCCTGGCCCGGGTCTGGTTGACCAGCGGTCAACCCATGCCCTTCCCACCGCCACCGCCCCTGCGCGGCCAGCCCCCCCATACCCAGGCACGAGGGGCGGCCAGCCTGCAGGCCCAGCAGCCCGCTCCGCTGCTGCGCGCCGAACTGTTGCAACAGGCCGAGGCCTCCGTGGCGCGCCTGCAGCTCAGCCAGCTCGCCTCGCTGCCCCAGAGCCGCGATACGGGCCTGGAGTGGTTGCTCGATCTGCCCGTGCGTCGGGGCGAGGAGACCGATGTCTGGTCCCTCGGCATCCGCCGTGACGAGCCTCAGAGAGGCCGCGACCAGGAACGGCAGGGGCCGTTGTGGACCGTGCAACTGGCGTTCGACCTGCCCGGCCTCGGGCCCATGCAGGCCCGGGTGAGTCTGCGCGGCGAACAGGTGTCCACCTGGTTCTGGGCCACGCGGGAGGACACCATGCCCCTGCTGCGGGAGCATCTGCGGGAGTTACGCCGTGAACTGGAGGCCAGTGGCCTGCAGGTGGACCAGTTGCATTGCCTGCGCGGTTCCATGCCGGGTAATCCCGAGGCCGCGGCGACCCGCGACCCCATCCTGGATGAACGGGTATGAAGGAACCGGGTAACAAGCGTCCGCCGCTGGCCGTGGCCCTGCGCTACGACGGCCAGCATGCACCCCGGGTGACCGCCAAGGGTCGTGACCGGCTGGCCGAGGAAATCCTGGCCCTGGCCCGCGAGCACAATGTACCGTTGCAGGAGAACGCCGAACTGGCAGGCCTGCTGGCGAAGCTGGATCTGGGAGAAGAAATTCCGGAGATGCTGTATCTGGCCGTGGCCCAGGTGATCGCCTTTGCCTATTACCTGTCGGGCAAGGCGCCAGCGGTACCCGATGCCACGGTGGTGGAATAAGCGGTGTCGTCGGGCCGAACCCGATCATTGCAAAATCTCTCCTGTAGGAGCGGCGCGAGCCGGGAACATTCGCGGCTCGCGCCGCTCCTACAGTGCAGGCCGAACCTGACTGCCGGTGCATTCCAGTATCGGGTAAAGCCCCGACAAGGCCTCAAGCTGTGCGTGCCATACCATGCAGCATGACGATGAGATCGGCCTCGCCCGGGGTCAGGCCGCAGTTGCGCACCAGTTCTTCGGCACCGGCGCCATGCTGCACCATCTGTATGGCCTGCTGGTAGGAACGCTCGCTGCCGGAGCGCAATTCCCACTGATCCTGGCGCATATTCGTCAACATGGGGTAGATCCTCTTGCGGCTTGTCGCGCGCTTTATCGCGGGGTTCGCGCCGCGGTTGCTGGTCCCGCGGGCGCTTCTTGCGGCTCACCGGGGCATGCGCCGGCCGGGTGGGCCAGACCGGGATCGTGGGTGGAATCTTCCCCGTATCCGCCATGTCCCCGTCAGAAGCCGGATAATTCGGCCCATTCCTCGTCGGTCAGGAGTTTGTTGAGATCCACCAGGATCAACAACTGGTCATCGTGGCTGGCGACGCCCTGGATATACCTGGAGCTTTCGTCATTGCCAACATTGGGCGCCGATTCCACCTCGGACATGGGCAGGTCCACCACCTCGGCCACGCTGTCCACCAGGATTCCCACCACCTGCTTGTCCGCCTCGATGATCACGATGCGGGTGGAATCGTCCACTTCCTTGCTGGAGAGTCCCAGGCGTTCGCGGGTGTCGATGACCGTTACCACGTTGCCACGCAGGTTGATGATACCCAACACGTATTCGGGGGCCCCGGGCACGGGGGCGATTTCCGATACCCGCAGCACTTCCTGTACCTGCATCACGTTGATACCGTAGATCTCCTCATCGAGCCGGAAGGTAACCCACTGCACGATGGGATCGTTTGCCTTTGCACTCTGTACCGTTTGCTTCATGTTGTGCCTCTGTCCGTGATCACGCCGGGGGGCGGCGCGCCATACAGTCAAATATCGGTCACCGAACCGGATTTACTAGCCCGGTTGCAGGATTTATGCCATGGCATTGCCAGGGGTACCTCTACCCAGCTGTTCCAGGAAGGCATCCACCTCCAGCAGGGCGCACATATGCTGGATCACGGTACCGGCCAGCCAGGGGCGTGTGCCCAGGCTGCCGCACCATTTCACGTCCTCGGGGTGCAGGCTGACGACCTCGCCGATGCCGCTGGCGGCCAGGCCCCAACGCCCCTCCCCGATGAGTACCAGGTGCGAGGCACGACCGGCCGCCGCGCCAGTCGCCGCCAGGCGCTCGGGCGGCAATACCACCTGGGCGGTATCCACCACCCGCACCTGCTGCCCCAGGTGGTCGATCAGGCCCAGGAACAGGGCCGAATGGCCGGGCATGGGGGTCACGGCGTCCAGATCCAGGGGCAGCACGCCATTGAGTGCCGTGAGCGGAACCGCCAGGGTAAGGCCCGCGACCTGGAACAACAGGCACTGGAACTCCGCCATGGCCCAGGCGGGACGCCCCTTGGTTTGGGCCGCCGGGGTGACATCCGCCTGCGGACCGGGAGCGGGTGCCGCCACCGGCGTGGCTGCCTTTGCCGCCGGGGCCGGCACGGGGACTGGCGCCCGTTGCACCGCCGGGGGGGAGGGTGCAGATTCCAGCAGCACCGGTTCCGGCGTCTCGCCCAGCAGGGCCTCCAGATAGGCGCTCAGGGCCAGTTGCTGGTCGAGCAGTGCACCGGTCTTGAGATCGACACCGCTCATGGGGCCGCTGCCTGCAGGGTTTCCACTTCCTGGTCCAGCAGGGTCTCCAGCAATACCTCGTAGGCATTGCCGCCGCGCGTGCCGGCCTGGTGGAAGCAGATCGGCGCCCCGGCCTGGCTGGCTTCGCGGAAGCGAGTGTCCAGGGGGACCACGCCATTCCAGGCCCTTGCCCCGTGCTGCTCGCGCAGGGCGCGCAGGCTTTCAATAGAGGCGCGGGTGCGCTTGTCGAACATGGTGGGCATGATGGTGTAGGGTGGCATCACTCCCTTGGCCTTGCCCACCATCTGCAGGGTATGCAGCATGCGCTCCAGCCCCTTGAGGGCGAGGAATTCCGTCTGTACCGGAATGATCAGGTGGTGGCAGGCCGCCAGGGCGTTGACCATCAGTATGCCCAGCACCGGGGGACAATCGATGAATACGTATTCAAACCGGTCCCGCAGACCCGCCAGGGCCTGGGCGATCACCAGCCCCATACCGTCCTGGGCCCCCAGCTGCCGATCCAGGGTGGCCAGCGCCGTGGAGGCCGGCATCAGGTGCAAGCCCGGGAAGGCAGTGGGCCGTACCAGGGCCTTCAGGTCCGGCAGCGGCGACTTGTTGGCACGGGCCTGGAACAGGCTGTAGACGCTGGGGTCCAGGCGGTCCGGGTCGAGACGGAAATAGGAACTCATGGAGCCCTGCGGATCCAGATCGACCATCAGTGCAGAATGGCCACGCTGCGCCAGCAGCCCCGCCAGGCTGACGGTGGTCGTGGTTTTGCCTACGCCCCCCTTCTGGTTGGCGATGGTCCAGATTTTCATGCCGAATGGCTCCTGCAGACTGCGCGCTTGTCTGTAGTCAGTGGTAGCAGCAATCATGCCAATCCCGGCGTGACTTGGTTTGTATTTAAATTTCAGTAAATTATAATGCCAATCCCGGCAGGCGGCAGGCCTGAGTGACAAAAATTTGCCGCTTTCCTGGAAATGTTGGTCTGGCAGGGAGTTAGGTTACTATCGGCACGCCATCAGGGACGCCATCCCGCCGGCCAGCCCTGGAAGCGACCCCGTACCGGATCCGTACCGTACCTATCTACATCGAGACCACAAGGTTCTGCCCCATGCGTACTTTCCTCAAGGCCTGTGCCCTGATCATCAGCCTGTGTGGTGTGCAAACCGCAACGGCCTTTGACTTCGAGCTTATCATCGAGAAGGCGCGCGACCTCGCCGCCAAACCCTACGCGGCACCGACCGCGATTCCACGCTTCCTGCGCGAACTCAACTACGATGAGTACCAGAACATTCGCTTCGACCCGGAGCAGAGTCTGTGGCGGGACAGCAATGCGAAATTCCAGGTGCTGCTGACCTCGCCGGGACTGTTCTACACTCACCCGGTGGCGATCCATGTCGTCGATGCCGAGGGCGTGAGACCCCTGCCCTATCGTAAAAGCCACTTCACCTTCGCGGACCCCGAACTGGAGAAACGCGTGCCGCCCGACCTGGGTTATGCCGGCCTCAAGCTCAGCTACCCCCTGTCCGGTAACGGCGAACAAAACCAGTTCCTGGTATTCGCCGGTGCCAGTTATTTTCGCGCCGTCGGCAAGCAGGATGCCTGGGGCCTGTCGGGACGCGGCATCGCCGTCAATACCGGGCTGCCCAGCGGCGAGGAGTTTCCCTCCTTCACCCATTTCTGGCTGGAGCGCCCCGCGCCGAATGCGCGCAACCTGCGCTTATACGCACTGCTCGACGGCAAGAGCCTGACGGGCGCCTACCAATTCGTGGTCACGCCCGGCGAAACGACCCAACTGCAGGTGGAAGCGGTGTTGTTTCCACGGGGCGATATCCCACTGATCGGCATTGCACCCTTGACCAGCATGTTCTTCTTCGGGGGAAACACACCCCGTCCGCCGGGCGAGTGGCGACCCGAGGTGCATGATTCCGATGGCCTGCTGCTCAACGATGGTGCCAGCGGTGAATGGTTGTGGCGCCCCCTGCTCAATCCCCGGCGCCTGGAGATGGATTATCTCAAAGTAGAGGCGCTGCGTGGCTTCGGCCTGCTGCAGCGAGACCGCGACTTCGATCATTACCAGGACCTGGGCGCCCTGTATGACCAGCGCCCCGGTGCCTGGGTGAAGCCAAAGGGTGATTGGGGCCCGGGCAAAGTGGTGTTGGTGCAACTCCCCACTCCCGCCGAAACCAACGACAACATCGTGGCCTTCTGGACACCGGATAAACCACCGGCAGCCAACGAACCCTATCGCATCGCCTACGATATGTCCTTCGGCCGTCTCGATGTAACGCAGAACCCCATGGGCAAGGCCATCAACAGCTTCCTCGGCGATGGTGGCATCGTCGGTGGCGGCAACGTGGCGGGGGCCTACCGGGTCATCGTGGATTTCCAGGGCGGACCACTGGACAAGCTGAAACCCGGGGCGCCGGTCACCGCCACGGTGAGCGCCCAGGAAGGGGGCGAGCTCATCGAGTATTTCGTGGAATACAATGCACCACTGCGCGCCTGGCGACTTTCCATGCTCGCCAGGCCCGCGGAGGGCAAGCCGCTGGAGCTGCGCGCCTTCCTCTCCGAAGGGGAGCGCACGCTGACGGAAACCTGGGCCTACCGCCTGCCCTCCGGCAACGGCATCCTCTCCGAGGGCAAGCGTCGGTGATCGCCACCCCCGGTGAAGTCGCCCTGACCCGGGTGTTGGCCTACTTGCGCCTGGGCCGGATGCCCATTACCCGTGAAGTCATGATCGAGGCATTGGCACTGGTACAGGAAGAACTCCGGAAAGAAGAACGGCTGCAGCCCCTGCTACAAGGGTTGATGGTGCGGCTGCAGGCGCATTTCGCCTTGCCGAACCCGGCACTGCCTCCGGTGTGCCCACCCCTGCACCGTGGCAGCATCCAGTATGAGGACTGAAGCGACGCCCCCCGCGGAACCAACGGCCTCCCCCCGCTGGCGTCGCGCCGCCATGGTGCGGCGCACCCTGTTGACCAGCCTGGTGCTGGTACAGACCCTGGCGGGCAGTTTCTTCCTGGCCTGGGTGCTGCCCTACCATGGCGGCAACCTGGTGGAAAAAGGGCTGATCCTGCTGTTCGCCCTGTTGTTCGCCTGGATCTCGGTGGGTTTCTGGGTCGGGCTGTTCGGCTTCGTGGTACGTCGCCTGGGAGGAGATCGTCACTCCCTATTGCATCGGCATGGGCCGGAAACCCTGGCCAGGCAGCCCCTGGCGCGCACTGCCGTGGTGATGCCCATTTATCACGAGCCGGTGGAACGGAGCCTCAACGGCCTGCGCGCCACCTACCGGTCCCTGCAGGACACGGGACAGCTGGAACATTTCGATTTTTTCATCCTGTCCGACAGTCGTGATCCCAAGGTGTGGCTGGCCGAGCGGGAGGCCTGGTACCACCTATGTGAGGAGCTTGGTGCCAGCGGCCGGCTGTTCTATCGCCGGCGGCGGCTCAACCAGCATTACAAGAGCGGCAACATCGCCGATTTCCTGCGCCGCTGGGGGCGGGATTATCGCTATACCATCGTGCTCGACGCCGACAGCCTGATGGCCGGTGACACGCTGGTCAGCATGGTACGGCTGATGGAACGGGAACCACGGGTCGGCATCCTGCAAACCAGTCCGACCATCATCAACGGCCGCACCCTGTTCGCCCGTGTACAGCAATTCGCCAGCCAGGTGTACGGGCCCATTTTCACCAGCGGCCTGGCCGCCCTGCAACTGGGCGAGGCGGCCTACTGGGGTCACAATGCCATTATCCGCAACACCCCTTTCATGCACCATTGTGGCCTGCGCAAGCTGAGCGGCTTCGGGCTGTTCAGCGGTCCCATCTCCAGCCATGATTTCGTGGAAGCCGCCTTCATGGGGCGGGCCGGGTACGAGGTATGGCTGGAACCGGCGCTGAGCGGCAGTCATGAGGAATCGCCCCCGGCGCTGATGGAGGAACTCAACCGCGACAAACGCTGGGCCAAGGGCAATCTGCAGCATCTGTGGCTGTTGTTGTTTACACCCAGGCTGCGCATGGCCCATCGTATGGCCCTGGTCAACGGCGTGATGTCCTACCTGGCCGCGCCACTGTGGTTCTGTTTTCTGGCCCTGACCACCCTCGCCGCGGCACGCCTGTTCCTGCTGCCGATCGAATATTTCAGCGCGGAACCCAGCCTGTTTCCCCAGTGGCCGAAATGGAATCCCCAATGGGCATTGGGGCTGGCCGCCACCACCCTGTTCCTGTTGTTCTTTCCCAAGCTGGTGGCCGCTGTCGACCTGGCCTTCAGCAGGCGGCTGGCGCAGCATGGCGGGGGGCTGCGACTCACCGCCAGCATCCTCATCGAAATGCTGGCATCCGCCCTGTTGGCACCCATTCGCATGCTGGCCCACACGCGCTATGTCCTGGAGGCCCTGTTCAACACCACACTGCGCTGGGCGGGACAAAACCGCAGCCATGAAACCCGCTGGCGCGATGCCTTCATCAACCAGAGCCCGGGAACCCTGCTGGCCCTGGCCTGGGCCGGCTTCGCCTGGTGGATGGACCCCGTCTTTTTCTACTGGACGTTGCCGGTGGCGCTGCCCCTCATCCTGGCCGCGCCCACGTCGGTGCTGTTGGGTCGCATCTGGCTGGGACAGTGGTTGCGGGATCGAGGCCTGCTCCTGGTCGGCCAGGAGCTGCACCCGGAACCCGTGCTGCGGGAACTGCACGCGGCACCAGACTTCCCGCAACCGGCGGACGAGACCACCGCCTTCAGCCGCGCCGTGATCGACCCCGCGCTGAATCGCATGCACTGCTCCTGCGCGCGACAATCACATCGGGGCGCCAAGGCAAGACAGGTGCAGCGACTCACGCAGCTCTGCCTGGAACAGGGACCGGACAGCTTCAGCCGCCGGCAACTCAGCCTGCTGGCGGACGATGCCACGGCCCTGCACCGCCTGCACGAACAGGCCTGGTGTGCGCGGCCAGACCGCTATTGGGGACGGGAAGTGGCAAAATTCCAGGGCATCGACTACCTGATCGAGCCAACGAGAGAACCCGCGCCATGATGAACCTGGCCCTGTTGCTCGTCGGCATCCTGCTCTTGACCCTCGGTGGTGAGGCCCTGGTACGAGGTGCGCTGGCCACGGCGAGACGGCTCGGGGTCTCCCCCCTGTTGGCG
>JAIVHA010000126.1 GCA_020201295.1 Lysobacteraceae bacterium
CGGGAGCGTTCCACCTTGCTGGAGGAGAACCAGCCGCCTTCCATCTGGCGCATTTCCTGGCGCAGGACTTCATCGCGCGTCTTCACATTGCCGAGCATGTTGATGCGACGGATATACACTCGCTTGCCGGGGTCGATGAAGAACACCACGGTAACCTCGTGATTTTCATCGTCCACCTCGGGCATGGTGTTCACATTGGCGAAGGCATAGCCATCATCGCCCAGGCGGTCGCCCAGGCGCGACACCGATTCGGTGATCTGCTTGCGCGAGAAAACATCGCCGGGATTGATCAGCACATGGGGAAACAACTCCTCCGGCTCAACCACCAGGTCGCCGGACAGACGCGCCTCGCGGATGCGGTATTGCTCGCCTTCCGTCACGTTGACGGTAATGTAGATATCCTTCTTGTCGGGGGAGATGCTTACCTGGGTAGAATCGATGTTGAAATTGATATAGCCGCGATCCAGGTACCAGGAGCGCAGTGATTCCAGGTCGCCGGCCAGTTTCTGCCGGGAATACTGGTCCTTCTTGGTGAAGAAGGAAAAGGTGGTCGGCGTGCTCAGCTCAAACTGTTTGTGCAGGGTTTTGTCGTCGTAGACCTCGTTGCCGACGATATTGATCTGGCGGATGCGCGCCACCCGGCCCTCGGTGACGTCGATCTGGATGCCGACCCGGTTGCGCTCCAGCGGCGTCACCGTGGACTGGATGTTGACACCGTACTTGCCGCGGCTGAAGTACTGCCGGTTCAGTTCCTGTTCAAGCTTGTCGAGCAGGGAACGGTTGAACATCTGCCCCTCGGACAGACCGATTTCCTTGAGCGACTCCAGCAGGGCATCGGTCTCGATATCCTTGTTGCCCTCGATGGCGATGCTGGCGATAGCCGGACGTTCCTGTACCACCACCACCAGGACATCACCGTCGCGCCCCAGCGTCACATCGCGAAAGAAGCCGCTCCCGAACAGGGCGCGGATGGCCTCGTCGGACTTGCCCTCGTCGAAGCCCTCGCCAATCTGCACCGGCAGGAAATTGAAGACGGTCCCCGCGGAGATGCGTTGCAGGCCCTCGACACGGATATCCCGGACGGTGAAGGGTTCGAAGGCCAGGGCCTGCCCGGTGAACAACAGGGAAATGAGCAGTACCCGCAATATCCGTAACATTCAGTTATCCAACGTTTGTTGTGGAGGAATGGAGGTCTTCAGCCCAGCAGGCGGACCAGATCGTTGTAAAAAGCCAGCACCATCAGGGCGACCAGCAGGAAGATGCCCACCTGCTGGCCCAGGGCCTGGGTCGCTTCCGAGACCGGGCTACCCTTGAAAAGCTCAATACAGTAATACATCAGGTGCCCCCCATCCAGTATGGGGATGGGCAGCAGGTTCAGGATGCCGAGACTGATGCTCACCACGGCGAGAAAGCCCAGGAAATAGGCTATGCCAATGCTGGCGGAGATACCCGCGTATTGAGCGATACTGATGGGGCCGCTGATATTCTCCACCGAGGCCCGCCCTGTCAGCATGGCCCACAAGGTACGCAAGGTGAGCGTGGTCATGGACCAGGTCTTGTCAAGGGCCTGGGGAATCGACTCCAGGGGGCCATGACGCACCAGGGTACGCAGGGGATGGCCACCTTCGGGCACCTGCACATAGGCGCCGATACGACCAAAGGTGGCGCCCTCCTCTTCCACCGCC
>JAIVHA010000027.1 GCA_020201295.1 Lysobacteraceae bacterium
GTTGGAGATTGCCGCGTCACTTCTGGCCCATAGAATCCCTTCGGGCTTCATCATGTGTACCTTACCCTTCGGGTCAAGGCATCCTCGCAATGACGGGCATTTTCCGGCTTAAGTCAGTGCCATCCCAATATTAGATCCGGATTTCGAATTACACAAATTCATATTTTTCATATTATGCATTATAATTTGGAATAGTTTATTACTGTCCGTGTTCCGGGACACCGACCCAAAAAAGGACCACCATGGACGTCGCCAGCCTGCAGGCCTTCGTCGCCGTTGCCGAACAGGGTTCCTTCTCCCTGGCCGCCGAAGCCCTGTTCCTCACCCAGCCGGCGGTCAGCAAGCGGGTGGCCGTCCTCGAAGGGGAACTGGACACCCGGCTGTTCGACCGCATCGGTCGCACGGTACAGCTCACCGAGGCCGGCCGGCTGCTGCTGCCGCGGGCACGGCACATCCTGGCGGAACTGGAGGACAGCCGCCGCGCCATCGCCAGCCTGAGCGACGAAGTGGCCGGGGTCCTGGCGCTGGCCACCAGCCACCACATCGGCCTGCACCACCTGCCACCGGTGCTGCGTTCCTTCACGGCGGAACATGGCGCCGTGGAACTGGACCTGCGCTTCATGGACTCGGAGGCCGCCTGCCGGGCCGTGGAACAGGGTGAACTGGAACTGGCGGTGGTCACCCTGCCACCGCAGGCCTCGGCGCGGCTGGAAACCCTTCCTCTGTGGCCGGACCCGCTACACCTGGCCGCCGCCGTCGGCCATCCCCTGGCGGGCCGGTCGGTGCTGACCCTGGAGGACCTGGCCACCTGGCCCGCCATCCTGCCCGCCGCCAGCACCTTCACCCGGCAGATCGCCGAGCAGGCCTTCGCCCCACTCGGCCTGCAGCTGAAGACCGGGCTGTCGAGCAACTACCTGGAGACCATCAGGATGCTGGTCTCGGTGGGCCTGGGCTGGAGCATCCTGCCCGCCACCCTGCTCGATGACCAGGTCATCGCCCTGCCCCTGCCCGGTGGACTGCAGCTGCAGCGCACCCTGGGCGTGGTGCGCCACCGTGACCGCAGCCAGTCCAATGCGGCGCGGGCCTTTATGGAGCATCTGTTGCGGCATGCGGGGACAAAACCGGAATCACCGCAAAGGCGCAAAGCACGCAAAGAAATACAAGATAAAACAATTAATAATAATGTTTTAATGCTTTACTTTGCGTCCTTTGCGCCTTTGCGGTGAATCCGCTTGTTTCCGATGTCACGCACAGCGGCGACACCGACCCCTCCGTTCGCCATGCGCGGATCCGCGTGAGCGGTGAGTGCTACGTCGCTGTTGGTGACCTGGTAGACCTTGCCGAGCCAGTTGTTGAGCACCGCCTCGGCGGAATCGTGCCAGGTATTGTCGAGCAACGTGCTGACCAGGGCTTCCGGCAATTCCGGTACCGCCGCGCCGGCAGCCAGCGCCGCCTCTACCCGTTCGCGGTGTTCGTTGAGGATGGCCTGGCATTGCAGCGGCAGGTAGTTTTCCGGGAACGGCGGATAGTCCGGCCGCTGGCCGCGGACAAAGGCATTCACCTCCCGCTTGTATTCCTTCAGCAAGCTGATCATGTCGTATTCAGGATGGCCCTGGAAGAACACCAGCCGGAACTGGTCCTCGCTCACCGCCAGGTGCACGCCGGCGGTGGCGCTCTCGACCAGCACATGCAGGCCGGCGGCCTCGAACTGGGACCGGTCGATCTGGTTGAAACGGGAATGAGGCACGTCGAAGCGCGTGTTCACGCCGCACACCAGCGGATGTTCCCGCTCCATGACCTTGTGGGAATAGACCCCCCAGCGCTTGGCCGGCAGGCGGCGGCGCGGCTGCCCGTAGCGGAACTGCAGCACCGCGTGGGTGGCCAGGCAGGAACACAGCGTCGAGGCCACATTGGCATGGGCCCAGTCGATCACCTCGATGAGCGGCTTCCAGAAGAGCTCCAGGGCCAGGTCCGGCTGGGTGACATTGGCGCCGGTGATGATGAGCGCGTCCAGTCCTGCGGCCTTGATCTGCTCGAAGGTCTCGTAGTAACGCTCCACATGGGCACGGCCCGCTTCCCCGCGTGGCAGGGCGTCGAGGGTAAAGGGATGCATGTAGAACTGGGCGATCTGGTTGCTCTCCCCCACCAGCCGGAAGAACTGGCGCTCGGTGGCGGCCAGGGCGGCATCGGGCATCATGTTGAGCAGGCCGATGTGCAGTTCGCGGATATCCTGGTGCACCGCCAGCTCGCCGGGGATGATGGTCTCGCCATCCTGTTCCAGGCGCTGGAAGGCGGGCAGATCGGAATTGGCTACCAGTGGCATGACGGTCTTTCCTCAGGCCTGGCGATCCAGGATCCTTTCAATCAGTTTCATCAATCCTTCCTCGTCGTGGACCTTGGACAACTCCTCGGTACTGATGGTATAGCCATACTGGCCGGCGATGGCCTCGTAGCGCGGGATGCGCGAACGGAACAGGCGCGGGAACATCCAGCGCACGAATTCATCGGGGTCGATCTGGGCCACGTATTCCAGGCCGAATTCCGCCAGGTACTGTCCCAGTTCCTCATCGAGGAAGGCCTCGCGGTAATAGAGTGGCTTGGGCTCGCGCCGGGCCCGCTCGATCAGCTCCTCCTCGTCGTGGTGGGTCGCCTGAATGTAGAGGATCAGGCTGTGCTCGGCCAGGGCCTCCAGTGCCCCCGGGTCGTCCAGCTCGCAGACGCTGCCGCCGGCATCGTTGACGAAGTGCTCGTAGCCATAGATCTCGCGCGCCTTGCGGATGAATTCGGGTACATCCTTCATGGCGGCGATCTCCGCCTGGTGGTGCAATTCCTGGCGGCGCTTGAACTCCGTCAGCCCCAGGCCGCCCAGCTCCGGGTTGCCCAGCTTGCCGAGGAAACTGGCCACCGGCTTGAGGTTGTCCACCGTCATGTTATTGCTGATGTAGATGGAGTCCGTGCGCAGCAGCTCCCGCAGAAACGGGATGTGCATGATCTGCTGCTTGATGTTGTCCAGGATCGGCTCGTCCAGGTAGCGGGTACCGATACGGTAGTCGCCGGAGTAGTGAAACCAGTGCTGCTCGCGCAGCATGGCGGCCAAGCGGGTCTTGCCCACGCCGGACATGCCCAGCAGGGTGAGGCTCTTGTGCTCCCAGTGGCGAAACTCCTGCGCGCTCAGCTTCACGAATGACTCCAGGATCGAGGGTCCGGTTCAGGCACCATGCCCGTCCCGGCAAAGCCCGCATTCTACCTCAGGTTGTCCTGGCCTGTACCCCGCCTTCCAGCAGTCGAGCCGCGGAACGCGGCTCCAATAACAAAAAGAATCACCCGGGACGGATCGCCCGCAGGGTGAACCAGCCGGCCAGCAGGCTGGTGGCCGCCGCCACCACATACATCCCCTGCGGACCGATGCCATCCCACAGGTAGCCGCTGGCCAGGCTGCCGACGGCACCACCGGCGCCGAAACTGACGCTGCTGTACAGCGCCTGGCCGCGACCCTGGAGACGACCCGGGAAGCGTTCATGGAAGAGATGGATGGCCACCGCGTGGTAGAGCCCGAAACTGGCGGCATGCAGGGTCTGGGCCAGGATCACGAGCCACAACTGGGTCGGGAAGGCCGCGATCAGCAGCCAGCGCAGGGTGGTCAGCAGCACGGCGGCCAGCATCAGATTGCGCGGACCGAAACGCGGCATCCAGCGGTGCATGACCAGGAACACCCCGACCTCGGCGATCACCCCCAGGGCCCAGAGCTGGCCGATGAGGCTGCGGCGGTAGCCGTACTCCTCCAGGTAGATGCTGTAGAAGGTGTAATAGGGGCCATGACTGGCCTGCAGCAGGAAACACAGAACCAGCAGGGAAATTACCTCGGGGCGCCGCAAGACCCGCAGGATGGGTTCGTGCAAGGGCTTGTGGCCAGCCGCCTCCTCCGGTACCAGCAGGCTGCTGAACCAGATGGCCAGGAACAGCAACAGCAGTATGCCCGGCAGCAGCCCCGTGCCGAAGTGGTCCAGCACCGGCCCCAGACCGGCCACGGTGAGGATGAAGCCGATGGAACCCCACAGGCGGATACTGGAATAGCGATGGGCCTCGCGGCCGAGATGATTGAAGGTGGTGGCCTCGAACTGTGGCAGGGCGGCGTTCCAGAAGAAACTGAACACCGACATCACCAGCGCCAGCCACCAGTAGCCGCTGGCCAGGAACACCCCGGCGAAACTGATGGTCGCGAACAGGCAGGCGGCGCGCACGATGCGCATGCTCTGGCCCGAATGGTCGGCGATCCAGCCCCAGATGTTGGGCGCGACGATCTTGGTGGCCATGAGGATGGCCACCAGCTGGCCGATCTGGGCGGCACTGAAGCCCTCGTCCTTGAGGTACAGGCCCCAGTAGGGCACCAGCGCGCCGAGGCTGGCGAAATAGAACAGGTAAAAGCCGGACAGGCGCCAGTAGGGCATGGCTAGGAAATCCCGTTCATGCCGAAGGGCGCAACGGATGGGCACCCGTAGGAGCGATCCTCCATCAGGCAAGTCTCAATACCCGGGTTCGGCCGGGATCACCGGCGTGGGAGATACCACGTCGGCATTCTGGGCGCGGTGGCGCAGGTAGTGGTCCATGAGCACGATGGCCAGCATGGCCTCGGCGATGGGGGTGGCGCGGATGCCCACGCAGGGGTCGTGGCGACCCGTGGTGACCACTTCGCAGGGCTCGCCCTGCACATCCACGCTGCGGCCCGGCAGGCGCAGGCTGGAGGTGGGCTTGAGGGCGATGCTGGCCAGGATGTGCTGGCCGGAGGAGATACCGCCCAGCACGCCGCCGGCATGGTTGCTCAAAAACCCTTCCGGGGTGATCTCGTCACGGTGCTCCGTACCCTTCTGTTCGATACAGGCGAAACCGGCGCCGATCTCCACGCCCTTCACCGCGTTGATGCTCATCAGGGCATGGGCGATGTCGGCATCGAGGCGGTCGTAGATGGGCTCGCCGAGCCCGGGCGGCACGCCGGTGGCAACCACGTTGATGCGTGCGCCAATGGAGTTGCCCTCCTTGCGCAGGGCATCCATGTAGGCCTCCAGCTCGGGCACCCGTGCCGGGTCCGGGCAGAAGAAGGGATTCTCGTTCACCGCATCCCAGTCCTTCCGTTCCACGCGGATAGGCCCGAGCTGGGCCAGGTAGCCGCGGATCTCGATGCCGAGCCGTTCCTTGAGGTACTTCTTGGCGATCCCGCCGGCGGCCACCCGCATGGCCGTCTCGCGCGCCGAGGAACGGCCGCCGCCGCGGTAGTCGCGGAAGCCGTATTTCTGCTGGTAGGTATAGTCGGCATGCGCCGGCCGGAACTGTGCGGCGATCCTGGAATAGTCCTTGGAGCGCTGGTCGGTGTTGTGGATGATCAGGCCGATGGGGGTGCCCGTGGTGCGGCCCTCGAAGGTCCCGGAGAGGATCTCCACCTGGTCGGCCTCGCGGCGCTGGGTGGTGTGGCGCGAGGTGCCGGGCTTGCGCCGGTCCAGATCGCGTTGCAGGTCCTCCGCGCTCAGCTCCAGGCCCGGCGGGCAGCCGTCCACGATGCAGCCCAGGGCCGGCCCGTGACTCTCACCGAAGCCGGTGACCGTAAAGAGTTTTCCGAATGTGTTTCCCGACATGGCGGGTATTGTAGCGACTCGGTGCCGCCTGTACAGCGCCAGGGGATCTCATCTGCGATGGAATGACAATTATGTAAGCCCAGAGCCCCCTCAGATCACCCGCGAGAAGGTCTGGCCCGGCTGGCGGGCGCGCAGGTAGCGGTCGAAGACCATGCAGAGGTTGCGGATCAGCAGCCGGCCGGCCGGATGCACCCGGATGCCCTCGCCGTCCAGCGCCAGCAGACCATCCCGTTCCATGGCCGCCAGTTCCGCCAGTTCGGTGGCGAAATAGTCCCGGAAGACGATGCCGAAGGCCGACTCGATGACGGCGAAGTCCAGGTGGAAATGGCAGATCAGCTCGTTGATCACCTGGCGCCGCAACACATCATCGTCATCGAGTTCGTAGCCGCGGAACACGGGCAGGCGACCGGCATCCAGGTCCGCGTAGTATTCCTCGATGTCGCGCCGGTTCTGGATGTAGTGGTGGCTCACCTTGCCGATGGAAGTAACCCCCATGGCCACCAGGTCGCATTCGGCGTGGGTCGAGTAGCCCTGGAAGTTCCGGTACAGGGTGCCTTCGCGCTGGGCCACCGCCAGTTCATCGTCGGGACGGGCGAAATGGTCCATGCCGATATAGACATAGCCCGCCGCCAGCAGCTGCTCGGTGGTGCGCTGCAGGATGCGCAACTTCTCGTCCGGCGAGGGCAACTCGTCAGCATTGATCTGACGCTGGGTCTTGAAGCGCTCGGGCATGTGGGCATAGTTGAACACCGACAGGCGATCAGGGGTCACCTCCAGCACCTTGTCCACGGTGGCGGCGAAGCTGGCCTCGCTCTGCAGCGGCAGGCCGTAGATCAGGTCCAGGCTTACGGAACGGAAACCGGTACGGCGCGCCTCCTCGATCACCCCGAAGGTCATGGACTCGGGCTGGATGCGGTTGACCGCCTTCTGCACCCGGGGATCGAAGTCCTGCACCCCGAGGCTCAGGCGGTTGAAGCCCAGGGCGCGCAGGGCCGCGATGGTGTCGTCGTACACCTCGCGCGGGTCGATCTCGATGGAATACTCGCCGCGATCATCATCCAGCAGGCGGAAATGCTCGCCGGTGACCGCCATCAGTTCCTGCATCTGCTCCGTGGTCAGGAAGGTGGGCGTGCCGCCGCCCCAGTGCAGTTGTTCCACCGGACGGCCGCGATCATAGAGGGCACCCTGCAGGGCGATCTCGCGATAGAGGCGATCGAGATAGGGCTGGGCGCGGCTGCGGTTGTTGGTGATGATCTTGTTGCAGGCGCAGTAGAAGCACACCCGGGCGCAGAAGGGGATGTGGAAATACAGCGACAGGGGTCCCTGTGCGGCATTGCTGGCCCCTGCCCAGGCGGCATAGCGCTCGGGACTGATGCCCGTATGAAAATCGGCCGCCGTGGGATAGGAGGTATAGCGCGGCCCGGCCACGTCATAGCGGCGGATGAGATCGGGGTTGAAGAGTTCTCGCGTATCCATGGGGCCCTCGCTCGATGTGGTCCCCAGCTTAGGCAGCGGGGTGTGGGTCAACCTTGACGCGGATCAATTTTCATCCACATTCAATCCCTGCTTGTGGGTGCGGTTTAAGCGCCTTGAACCGTCTATAAAAACAAGTGAACCGCCAAGGCGCCAAGAACACCAAGAAAAGCACCTGAACCGCCAAGAACGCCAAGATTGGAGAGAATACACCCTTCCCTCTGAAGGCTTTTCATCGATTCCTATGTTTTCTTGGCGCTCTTGGCGCCTTGGCGGTTCAAAAGAATGTTTTCCCGCACTGGGCAGCTCAAATGGTCCACTAGCTAACCAAGTGCCGCCGCCGCGGCATCGAATTGATCCTGGTATTCGGCCAGCTGTGCCGCCTGCAGCAGGAACACCCCGTCCCCGCCGCGCTCGAACTCCAGCCACAGGAAAGGCACCTCGGGGAAGCGTTCCGCCAGGGCCGGCATGCTGTTGCCCACCTCCACCACCAGGATGCCCTCAGGATTCAGGTGGACGCCCGCCGTGGCCAGGATGCGAATGGCGATGTCCAGACC
>JAIVHA010000172.1 GCA_020201295.1 Lysobacteraceae bacterium
ACAATCATTACCTCCATGACATCTTTCCCCGCGGCGGCCCACAGAAGCAGGGTAATCGCCTGGCCGGTCTGTTACGGGTTAAAGGCGAGCATTGATCAATGCTCAGGCGGACAGGAGCTTTTTCAGGCGTCCGCCCCGGTTGCGCAACACATCCGCCAGGGTATATCCATCCAGAACGCCGAAAAAGCCCGCCAGGGCCTGGTGCATCATCCCACGCAGTGCGCAGGCCGACTCAATGGTGCATTGGGAACCCTCAGGATCGAAGCATTCCACCAGCGAGGTAGTGTGCTCGGTTTCCCGCAACAGGGAACCAATGTTGATGTCCTTGGGTTCCATGGCCAGGCGTACACCACCATGTTTACCGCGCACCGTCTCCAGGTATCCCAGCACCCCGAGGTGATGAACCACCTTCATGAGATGATTGCGGGAGATGTCATAGGACTCGGCGATCTCGCCAATGGTGGCCAGGGAATCATCCCGTACCGCCAGGTAGATCAATACCCGCAAGGAGTAATCAGAAAAGGAGGTCAGTTTCATGATGCCGCAGGCTCACAGGGGATAAGGAAAGGACATACACAAGTAGATACCGGACGGTCGGAAGAGTTCCGCCGGCATCTGATCTTCTATTTAACATAATATACATTATCACTACCAAAGCATGGGTCCCGGAATGTGCCCTTGCTACCCGAACAGCGGCGGTGGCACTGCTTGAACAACGCCAAAACCGCGCAGTTGTTGCCTTGTATCATGTATCACAGGGATGGCCAGGGCAAAACACCATCGAGTTGGAACGACTCAATCGGAAAGCCATGCAGTTTCCCACCATGGGCAGGCCGGAAGCGCACATGCTCCCCCGTTAATTCACACAGCCAGGCTTCCTGGGAAACCGGTTTCGGATGCGCGAAGGCGGCAGGTGTGAACAAACCCACGTTGATCCCGCCCTCGTGATCGCGGGCCGAGCGGTATTCAAACGCCTCAATGCCGGCCTCGCGCATACAGGTGCCCAGTACCTGGGTCTGGCGATGCTCCACCGGGTCGCACAACACATTCTCGTGCTCCGCAAAGGGGGCGACCTGCAGCCGCACGCCGGTCTCGGTCTGATATTTGGCCGCAAACAGGGTGTGCTGGGTGTCCAGCTTGCCCGGTGGGGGCTCCGCCATTCCATACCAGAACACAAACCGGTAATAGGCCGCCTCGGCAAGTACCGTGCGGGTTTCCTGGGCGCCATAGAACAGGCTGGGTTCGTTCCGACGGCCAAAACGCGAGCCATGCTTGAGGGGCGGATAACGGAATGGGGTGGCCAGGAGGTAGTGGAGCCGCTCCGTGCCCGGTCGCCGGGGCGGTTTGGTAGCCTCCAGCATCTCTTCCAGCCAAGACTGGCGCACGAGCGAGGAAACCAGCTGATTGGTGGCCACCTGCTCCTGGCTTTCCACCAGGCGACA
The DNA here is from genome assembly GCA_020201295.1 of Lysobacteraceae bacterium. GTDB lineage: Bacteria > Pseudomonadota > Gammaproteobacteria > DSM-19610 > DSM-19610 > JAIVHA01. The sequence goes on from JAIVHA010000172.1 coordinate 1,443, forward strand.
CAGCGTGCCCGCCAGGCGCATCGGCCGAGTGCTCGCCAGGACAGCGGCCCAGTCCACCACTCAGAGTTTGCCTCGAATGGCGTCCAGGTATTCCAGGACCGTGACCAGGCCTTGCACGGATTTGATTTGTTCAGCCGGCACAGCGCCCGTGTGATAGTTATGCGTATGCATCCAGTGCTTCATCTGCGCTGGGTCACCCCCGCTCAGGACGTGCAAGGCGCGGTAGCAGCGAATGAACAGCAGGGCCAGCTCTCCCGCCTTGCTGTCCGGATCGAGGCGTCCCCGGCTGATGGCGGTGCGGTCCTTGCCGATGATGGCGCCCAGCTCGGTCTGGTTCATGCCCAGCAGCCGGCCGGCATTGCCAAAGGCCTCGGCGAGGATGTCGGCCTTGGTGGCGGTTTGTGCGCTAGCCTGGTTCATGCGGTTGCCCCCGATGAAAGTGCGACAGACACAATATAGTACTTTATTGTGCGTTTTGCACTAATCTCGGCTACCCGCCCGGGGAATGGCCTCTTACCGCAAGCCATCAATCCTGGGGCGCGACAAAATCGGCCAATATTTCCAAACGAACAGGCCAAAGGCCAGTATCCACGAGACCCCGGCCAACAGCACCCAATCGGCATACCCCACCGCGACGGGTGTCAGCGGCAGCAACACCCGCAACAGTACCGCCAGGGCCAGCAACCGGAACGACCAGACTATCGCGGAACCGATTTCCAGGCTGCGTCCTGTATGCCCCAGGGACACCCGGGCCATCATACCCAGGGTCACCATGCCAATGCCGCCGGCGGCCATGGCATGGAGCGCCAGGGTTCCCGGCACACCAAGCCAGACCAGCGCCTCCATCAACAGGCCCGTCACCAGCCAGGCATACCCCAGGTGCAACACCCACAGCAGCGGCCGGCTCCAGATGCCCCGGTGATACCAGCCATACAGACGCAGGCCGTGGGCCAAACCGGCAACCAGCGCACACATGGCCGCCGCCGTGGGCAGAAAGGGTTTCAGCAAAATGAACAGCAGTAAGGCGGCAAGACCGGCGTATTCGACCAGGGGCCAGCTGCGGCTCTTCATGCCTGGAATGGCCTTTTCCGTGAAGAACGGGATTACCCGCCCGCCCATGATGGTGATCAACAGGATGATGATATAGACGGCCTGGAGGATCGCCTGGCGCCCCAGTCCCGCAGGTGCCAATCCCAGCAGGTCCAGGTGAACCAGGAGATTACACACGGCCAATGCCAACAGGATCAGCAGGAAGACCAGGTTGCGGGTCTGGCGGCAGCGGATCAGGGGCAGCGCCAGGACCAGCGCCAGCACCGGCAGGAAGGCCAGATCCACCAGTGCAATGGACCAGGCGGGCAACCAGGCTGCCGCAAAGGGTGACAGGCGCCCCGCCAGCCACAGCACTACCAGGCCGAGCAGCGCCCTCCCCCGCGGCGTTGGCTGCTGGGTCCAGTTGCGCACCGCGGTGAGCAGGAAACCCGCCACCACGGCCAGGGTAAAGCCGAACAACATTTCATGGCCGTGCCAAAGTTGCGCACCGTAATAGAGACCAGGACCCGTGGCGCCACCGAGATACAACCATAACCAGACCCCGACCAGCAGCACCGCCGCCAAACCGGCCAGCAGAAAGAAAGGCCGGAAGCCGAGTTCGAACAGGGCAAAGTGGTCTGCGGGGAGACGTCTGCCAGGATCCTGAATCGGTATCAGAGCCAAGATTCAATCACTGGCGTCGCTGGGCTTGCGAATGCGGTCGAAGAACACTCGCACCAGGTCGGAACGGGTGATGATCCCCTGCACGCGACGTTCCTCATCCACGACCACCAGGCGCTTGATATGATGTTTTTTCATGATATCGAGCGCCTCATGCAAGGTATGTTCGGAGCGTACCGTCACCACATCGGGGATCATCAGGTCCGCCACCGTGCCCTCGGGATCCCGCACGCGATCCTGATGCTGGAACAGGGATTCCAAGGTCTGCCACAGATTCTGGTGGGGCTGGTGGCTGGGAAGTCCCATGGCGCGCAGAAAATCCGCTTCCGTCACCAGGCCGATCAAGCGGTCCTCCCCATCCACCACCGGCAGGCCGCTGATCCGCTTCTCCACCAGAAGATGGGCCGCCTCGGCCAGGGAACAATCTGCCCGCACCGTCGTTACGGGCGTACTCATGAGCTGTGAGACCGGCACGCTTTCCCGCACCCGCTGAAGGGCATGTTGTTCGGCCCGCCGATTGAGTTCCATGAGGTCATCCGCGGTAATGTCCAGGAAGGTATCCATTTCCCGCAGGGCCTTCGCGAAATCCTCACGCATCAATTTTTTTTCCGATTGTTTGTCCATTGACATCTCCCGATTCAGGCTCCTTCGTTCCCCCCGCCGCCTGCAGGTTTGGAGGTACGCGCCAGGGCAGTGGGATAACGTCTCCAGGGGAAGGGATAGTTAAACAGCACCGCCATGAGAAGCAGCACCAGCACATTGACCAGCACCGGCGTAATGACGTACAGGAAACCCAGCGCCTGAATACCCTCCCCACCCACCACCGCCGCCAGGGCGGTCGCTCCACCCGGGGGATGGATGCAGCGCAGGTATTGCATGACCAGTATCGCCAGTGCAACGGCGCTCGCTCCCGCGATCACAGGATCAGGAATCAGCCAGGCACAGCTGACACCCATGATGGCGGAAAGAACGTGGCCACCCACGAGTGGCCAGGGCTGCGACAGGGGACCGTGTGGAACGGCGAAAAGCAACACCGCCGAGGCCCCCATGGAGGCGGCAATCCAGGCAGCGCCCTCGTGCCCCAGGTAATGACGGCTGATCAACACCACCACGAGAATCCCGATAAAACCGCCAACGGCCGCCAGTAGTTTTTCCAGGTGGCCGGTCTTGTGCGCCTGTAGCCCGAGCAGGGCCAGGATGGGGTGCGTTTTGTTCATGGGAAGCTACTGTCTGGAATGTGGATTAGAAATTGAACATGTAAATTGAATATTACTTTACCATGCCTCGGAAGTCATGCCTGGAGAGCAGGATCCCGTGCAAAATATATGTTTATTTGTATCGAAAATACAGCAAGATATCTTAACTTCCTTATGGAATTATGAGGACTTGTCCCGGATTTCCCCTCAAGCACCCTGGCTGGCCATCAGGACCGCAACGGTGGCGATGGTCATGCCCGCGAAGGCCAGCAGGGCCTGACGGCGCCAGGAGAACAGGAAAAGGCAGCACACCACGATCCAGCCCATGATGAGCGGCCACAGCTGGACCTGGTTGATGGGTGCGAACGGTTCCATGATAGCGCTCTTCGCAGGGGGTACCATGATCGCATACCATGAGCGGATGCTGAAGCCACCGTGGAACCTCCCGCATGTTCGCCGATGAATTTCCCCTCGATGCTGATCTTTGCTACCTGAACCATGCCGCCGTTGCCCCCTGGCCCACCCGTACCACGCGGGCGGTGCAGGCCTTTGCCGAGGAGAACAACCATACTGGCTCCCGCCATTACGAACGCTGGCTGGCCACCGAAGGGGATTTGCGTGAAGGATTGCGGCAACTGATCAATGCCGCCTCCACCGATGAAATCGCCCTGCTCAAGAATACGTCCGAGGCCCTGTCGGTAGTGGCCCACGGCCTCGATTGGCACGCCGACGATGAAGTGGTGATCTCCCATCTCGAATTTCCCTCCAACCGCATCGTCTGGGAATCCCTGGCCCGTTACGGGGTGAAGGTGCGGATCGCGGACCTCTACCGTCGCGAAAATCCCGAGCAGGCCCTGCTGGATTGCCTGACGGAACGTACCCGCCTGCTGTCGGTAAGTTCCGTCCAGTATGGCAATGGTCTGCGTCTGGATCTGCCTGTCCTGGGCAAGGCCTGCCGGGAGCGCAACATCCTGTTCTGTGTCGATGCCATACAAAGCATTGGCACAGGGCCCTTCGACGTACAAGCCATGCAAGCGGATTTCGTCATGGCCGATGGCCACAAATGGATGCTGGGACCGGAAGGCCTGGCGCTGTTCTATTGCCGCCGCGAACGGCTGGAGACCCTGCGCCTCAACCAGTACGGCTGGCACATGGTGGCGGCCGTGGGTGAATTCGACCGCAAGGACTGGGCCCCCTCCCCCACGGCCACCCGCTTCGAATGCGGCAGCCCCAACCTGCTCTGCGCCCACGCCCTGCACGCCAGCATCGGACTGCTGCTGGAGGTGGGAATGGAGACGGTTGCCGAACGGATCCTGGCCCGTACCCAACGCATCATCGATTTCATCCAGGACGCACCGGAACGCTATAGTTTGATTACCGACCCGACACCCGCGCGGCGCGCCGGCATCGTGACCTTCAAACCCCTGCGCGAAGACCTGGATGTACTTTACCGGCGCCTGCAGGCCGCAGGCGTAATCTGCGCCCAGCGTGGTGGCGGCATCCGCTTCTCGCCCCACTTCCACACCCGCGCCGACGAAATCGAACGGGCGCTGTCACTGCTAGGAGCCTGACGAGGAAACCCGATGTCCACCATAACCCGTCCGTTCATCATCCCTGCAGCCCTGGCGGCCATGTGTCTCGCCAGCGCCTTCCCTGCCCATGCCGATGCCGGCACGAGGCCGGGCATGGAAATCAGTGGTTTCGCCGGGTATCGCTGGGGCGGCAACTTCAAGGATCCCGTCAGCGACGAGCGGCTGGAATTGGACGACGAGGGCAGTATCGGTCTGATACTCAATATCGACCATGACGCCAACACCGAGTGGGAATTCCTGTTCAGTCACCAGTCGACCCGGCTGCAGCCGGCACCCTTGTTTACCGGTACATCCCGCCTCGATGTGGATGTCAGTTATTTATCCGGCGGCGGGATCTACGTCTGGCGCGACCCAAGAGTAGAGTCCTTCCTGGGCGCCGGCATCGGCGTTGCCCATTTCTCGCCCCAGGATTCGCGCTACGATTCCGAAACCCGTGCCCTGTTTTCTCTTGCCGGCGGCTACCGTTTCCGCCTGACGGATAACATCGGCCTGCGCCTCGAGGCCCGCGGCTACTACACCCTGCTCAACACCAACGCCGCCGTCTTCTGCGGCAATGGCGGCTGCATCGCCCGGGTGGACAGCAGCGGCCTGACACAAGTGGAAATCAACGCCGGGCTGTCCGTCCGCTTCTAAAGAGAATGTCACTGACTTAACGTCATTGCGAGCGAAGCGCGGCAATCTCCTACCATGAAATCAGTCAGTTGGAGATTGCCGCGTCACTTCTGGCCCATAGAATCCCTTCGGGCTTCATCATGTGTACCTTAC